>CAZQMD010000044.1:12351-25121 GCA_964594185.1 uncultured Afipia sp.
TTCCTTGCGCCCCTGCCCCCGGCCTTCTTTGCCATCGTGATCGTGGTGGTGCTGCGCGTCCAGCCGGATGGCCTGATGGGTCTGTGGCGGGACGCGAAGCGTCTCTGGAGTAATTGGCCATTTCGATACTGAAGCAAACAATCAACAAGGGAGGCAAAGAATGCGTTTAGTGAAAAGAATCGTGGGGCTTGTTGCGTTCGGAGTGCTGGCAGGTGCCGCGCAGGCTGCAGAGCCAGGATTGACCGCGACGGAAATCCGTATCGGTGAAATCCTTCCCCTCACGGGCCCGGTGAGCTTCGCGGGTGAAGCTCACTATCTTGGCACCAAGGTTGCGCTTGCTGAAGCCAATGCATCGGGCGGCGTGGCCGGCCGCAAGATCGTCGCACTCACCGAAGACGACGGTTATGTTCCAGCCCGCTCATTCCAGGCCGCACAGAAGCTGCTTGCAGACGGCGTGTTCGCGATCACCGGCACATCCGGCACCAGTCATTTGAACGCGATGCTTCCGATGTTCATCGAGCAGAAGGTTCTGACGCTGGTCACGATCAATCCCGCGGAACAGGCCTACAATCCGGTCAAGAAGAACGTCTTTGTTATCGGCACCGACTATGGCAATGCGATCTATGCAGGCGTGCAGTACGCCGTGCAGAAGCTCGGAAAGAAGGATGCCCGGTTCGGCCTGATTTATCAGGACGATGATTTTGGCGCGAACAACAAGCTCGGCTATGAGCGCGCCATGAAGGATTTCGGCCTCAAGAGTGTGGTCGCGATTCCTTACAAGCGCGGTCAGAAGGATTTCTCGGCGGAAATGCTTCGCGTGCAGAATGAAAAAGTCGACTTTCTTGTTTCAGGTGGAATCATTGCGGAGAACGTGGCGATCTTCAAGGAAGCCAAGAAGCTCGGTATGACGGACCTGCGCGTTTCCACGGTGTGGACGGCGCATCTTCCGATCGTCCAGCAGTTGGCTGGCGACGCGGGTGATGGCTACTACACCGCGGACTACATGGCCGATCTGTCGGACCCAGAGGCAGCTCCATTCGTCGCGGCCGCAAAGAAGTTTCTCACTGCGGACGAAATGAAGAAGGTTAACCGCTACACGATGGCTTCCTATAGCGGCGCCAGCATTCTCATTCAGTCGATCCGCTCGTGCGAGAAGGACCTGACGCGCGATTGCGTCATTGCCCAGCTTGAAAGCGGCCGCAAGTTCTCCGTGAACGGTGCGACAGCCCCGTTCAGCTTTTCACCGACCAAGCATTTCTCGGACTCCCCCGTCAGCGTCATGGTGAGTGACACCAAGAACGCGCGGTTCGTCCGGGCTCCATAATGAGAAGATCGCGCCGGTCAGTCTCGGCCGGCGCGATTGACCGTGCGATGAGTGCTATAATGACGGGCGGAGAATCGGCGCTGGAAAGGATCACTTGATGGCTAGGACGACGGGCTCGACGGGAGTCAAAACCAAGGAGACGATCCGTCGCGCTGCCATCAAGCGGATCTATCAGCACGGGTTCGAGGCGATGAAGCTGCGGGACCTCGCGGACGACGTCGGCATCCAGGCTGGCTCCCTGTATAACTATATCAAGTATAAGGAGGATTTCCTTTACTTGCTGCTGAAGGACGTTCTTGTCGAACTGCTCGACGGACTGGCGAAAGAGGTGGAGGGCCCCGAGACGCCGCTGGCGGCGCTGGAAGCATTTATAGCGTTTCATTTGCGCTGGCACACGGCTCGCCGGGAAGAGGTGTTCATAGGCAATATGGAGCTTCGCAGTCTGTCGCCGTCGCACTCGGCGGAGATCGTAGGGCTTCGTGAAACCTACGAGAAGAAGCTGCGGGATATTTTGGAGTGGGGCAACAAGGACAAGGTCTGGAAAGTCCGGGACCCGAAGGTGACGACCTACGCGATTATTGCGATGTTGACCGGCGTTTGCACCTGGTACAAGCCGCGCGGTCGTCTCTCGCAAGAGCAGTTAATCGAGGTCTATCGTGAACTCGTGCTGCGCGGGATCGGACTCCTTAAAAAATAAAAGCTGAGGCGGGACCTAGACAGAAGCTTCCCTCTATAAAAAAACGGTCAACCGCTTGTTTAATTGGACGTCATCGGGTAGCTATCGGGCTGCAACGTTTGCCGCGCGGCCGATCGCCAAGAAGGGACAATGAAATGCGATATCGCAAACCGCTGGCACTCTCGCATGGCATAGCCGCCACATTCAGTGGTGTTGAAACGGCGCCTGCTGGGGCTATTCGTGGCCTGCAAGAAGAGCGCCTGCGCAGGCAGCTCGATTATCTCGATGCGCGCTCGACCTTTTATCGGCGCCGCTTTCGGGAAGCCGGAATCGATCCTTCGAGCATCCGTAACATTGAGGATCTCGCGCGGATTCCATTCACCACCAAACAGGATCTCCGCGCGAGCCTAGCTGCCGTGCCTCCGCTTGGTGAGCACTTGGCTGCGCCGCTCGAGGATGTTGTGCAGATTCAGGCGTCATCGGGCACCACCGGTAGCCCCTCCTATGTTGGCCTGACGGAAAACGATGTGCTGGCATGGCAGGAAATGACAGCACGCGCGTTGTTTGCCTGCGGCATGCGGCCGGGCGATCTCGTGCTGCACGGTTTTTCCATGAGCAAGGGTTTCGTCGGCGGCATCCCGATCTTTCAAGCGATTCAGTACCTCGGCGCGCGTGACATTCCGATTGGTGCGGACGGCGGCTTTGACCGGCTCTTGATCGCCTGCCGTGATCTTCGCCCGCGCTGCATTGTCGGCACGCCGAATTTCCTGCTGTTTCTGGCGGATATGGCCAAGGAGCTCACCGGGTTTGAAGCGCGCGATCTCGGCGTTGAATGCTTGATCGTCGGCGGCGAGCCGGGTGGCGGCATTCCTGCCGTTCGACAAGCTATTGAACAACGCTGGAATGCAACCTGCCGCGAATTGATGGGCGGCACTGATCTCGGTTGCACCTATTGGGCGGAGAGCAATAGTGAAGACGGCATGTATATGGTCGGTCCAGATCACATCCTTGTTGAGCTGATCGATCCGGACAGTGGTGAAGTGCGCCCCTTCAAGGAAGGAACGACCGGTGAACTGGTTTACACCTCGCTTGGACGTGAAGCCTCGCCGGTACTGCGTTTCCGCAGCGGCGATCATGTGGTCGTGACAAACGAAGGTCGGGCGGGCGGGCGCACCACGCCTGCCATACGGTGCTTCGGTCGCACCGACGATATGCTGATCGTGCGCGGCGTGAATCTGTTCCCGTCGGCAGTTCAGGACATCATCGCATCAATGCCGGAGACCAACCGCGTGATGCGCGTGGTCGCGGACTTCAAGGGACACACCACGCAGGACAATCTCAAGGTGATCGTCGAGCGTGGTGAGACCGCAAACCCGGCAGGAGATGCCGCGCTGAAGCGCTCTGCCGAGGAGCGCATCCGCAACGCATTGTCGGTGAAGGTTGACGTCACAGTGGTTGCCGCAAATTTCTTCGAAAAGCCAGGCGCCAAGAAGGTGTCGTTGACATTGCGCGAAATGCCATCTCTGAAGGGAACTGGCGGTCATGGCTAATCAGTCAGCAGAAATGCAGCTGCCAATTTCCGAGGCCGAACTCAATCGCCAAGCTTATCGCAAGCTGCTCGATGATCTCCATGCGCGTCGCAAGGCGGCACGTGTCGGTGGGCCAGAATCCGCGCGGCAAAAGCATCGCGAGCGTGGGAAGCTGCTCGCACGCGAGCGTATCGACGCGTTGATCGATCCGGGCTCCCCGTTCATGGAACTGGCGGAGTTCGCGGGCGAGGGGCTATACGAAGGCGTGCCTCCGGGAGCGGGCATGATTACGGGTGTGGGCACCATTTCGGGCCGGCCTTGTATGATCATCGCAAATGACGCGACGGTGAAAGGCGGCACTTATTTCGGCATGACCTGCCGCAAGCATGTGCGCGCCCAGCGCTTTGCGTGGGAGAACCGGCTGCCCTGCATCACGCTTGTCGACTCCGGCGGTGCGTTTCTTCCCGATCAGGCCAACATCTTCCCTGACGAAGGCTTGTTTGGTTCGATCTTCCACAATCAGGTCGGCATGTCGGCGGATGGCATTCCGCAGATCGCAGTCGTTCTTGGAGCCTGTACTGCAGGCGGCGCCTATATTCCGGCGCTATGCGACGAGGTTGTCATCGTCCGCGGACAGGGGTTCATGTATCTCGGCGGGCCGCAGCTTGTTCAGGCGGCGACCGGTGAACAGACCGACGCAGAAGCTCTCGGCGGAGCCATGATGCACAGCCGCGTCAGCGGCGTGACCGATCATCTTGCGGAAAACGATGCGCACGCGTTGGCGATCACCCGAAGCATTGTTGCTGAACTCCAGCCGCTTTCGCCTTCGCGGTGGAAACAGCGCGATCCAGTGCCTGCGCAGCATCCGGCCGAGCGCATTTACGAAATCGTCAGCCGTGACGCGCGCAAGCCGACTGATACCCGTGCCATTCTCAAGTGCCTTCTTGATGGCGGTGAGCTGCAGGAATTTAAGGCAGAGTATGGAAACACTCTGATTACGGGATTTGGCCGCATCAACGGCCATCAGGTCGGCGTGTTGGCAAATGCCGGGGTGCTGTTCACTGAGTCCGCGCTGAAGGCGACACACTTCATTAATCTGTGCTGCCAGCGGGATATACCGCTGCTGTTTCTGGCTGACGTCTCTGGTTTCATGGTGGGCCGGGAAGCGGAGGCTGGCGGTATTGCGAAGGCGGGTGCGAAGTTCATCACCGCCATGAGTTCGGCATCGGTGCCGAAATACACGATCATTATCGGCGGCTCATACGGCGCTGGCTATCTTGCGATGTGCGGCCGCGCGTTCAAGCCAACCGCGATGTTCATGTGGCCGAACGGTCGGGCCGCCATCATGGGGCCGGAGCAGGCAGCAACGACGCTTGCGTTGGTGCGCCGCCAGATCGTCGAGCGAAACGGAAAGGAATGGACCGCGGAGGCTGAGGAAGCTTTCAAGGCGCCCATCCGCAACGAGTACGAGACCTTCGCAAACGCTTACAACTTCGCGCGCAATCTCTGGGTCGATGGCGTGATTGAGCCGGGCGAGACACGAGAAGTCATGACTCTTCTGCTCGATGTAGCGAGCCGGACGCCGCGCCGAGAGACGCGCTTCGGCGTGTTCCGAATGTAAGGCAACCTGATGTTCAAGAAAATTCTTGTCGCCAATCGCGGAGAGATTGCCTGCCGGATCGCAAGAACCTGCCGGAAGCTTGGAATCCAGGTTGCCACGGTGCATTCGATTGCAGACCGCACGGCGTTGCATGTGCGCGAAATCGGTGAATCCATTGAAATAGGTGCCGCGCCGGCCACCGAAAGCTATCTCGTTATCGACCGGATCGTTGAGGCGGCCTTGCGCGTGGGCGCAGATGCCGTTCATCCCGGCTATGGGTTTCTCGCTGAAAACGGGGACTTCGCCGAGGCGCTTGCGAAGAAAGGTATCGCCTTCATCGGCCCGTCGCCTGACGTGTTGCGCCAGTTCGGCAACAAGGCCTCCGCCAAACAGATCGCCAGACTCGCCGGTGTGCCGGTCGTGCCTGGTACCGACAGACCGAGTGCTTCGATCACGGAGATTGAGCGCGCAGTCACCGGAATGAAGCTGCCGTTGTTGCTCAAGGCCGCGGCCGGAGGTGGTGGCAAGGGCATGCGCGTGGTGGCCAATGTTGCGACGGTGAATGCGGATATTCAGGCCGCAATGCGCGAAGGCAAAAGCTCCTTTGGCGATCCAAGCCTGATCGTCGAGCAGTTTCTGCCGAATGCACGTCACATCGAAGTTCAGATCCTGGGCGATGGACAAGGCAACGTCGTTCATCTGTTCGATCGCGAATGCAGCCTGCAGCGCCGGCACCAGAAGGTCATCGAAGAAGCACCGGTCCTCAGCCTTGCTCCGGCTTTGCGCGAGAGCATTCTTGCTCATGCGGTGCGGCTCGGAGAAAGAGTTCGCTATGCCGGACTCGGGACTGTTGAATTCATCGTTAAGGACGCCGATGCGTTCTTCCTCGAGGTCAATCCACGCATACAGGTTGAGCATCCGGTCACAGAGAGCGTAACAGGTCTGGATCTTGTCGAGTTGCAAATCCGCGCGGTGGCGGATGCTGCGTTACCGGTCGCGCAGGCTGATGTGAGTGTTTCCGGCGTCGCGATCGAAGCGCGACTCTACGCAGAAGACGCCGATAACGGATTTCTGCCTTCGACCGGAACCATCGGGAAGCTACGGCTGACCGATAAAGTTCGTGTCGATGCAGGCATTACCGAAGGTATGGCGATTACGCCCTACTACGACCCGATGATCGCGAAGTTGATCGCATCAGCAGCGACTCGGACCGAAGCTTACACACGCCTCAATGCGGCGCTGCTTGATTGCATGGTTAGCGGCGTCACAACAAATCTGACGTTCCTGCGACGAATTGTTTCGGACACCAGCGTTTTAGCCAACGAGGTGCATACCGGTACAATCGACGCGATGATCGCCTCCGGTGCGGAGGTATCCCGTTTTCCGCTCGACGCACATATCGCCGCAGGCCTGTGGTTATGGTCTCGTCGAAGCTGCCGTATCTGGGGTGGTCGCGAGGGATTGACCTCATGGCGGTTGGGAAGCGGAGTGCCGGAGTCGTCGGCAGCCCCAGCGATCCACCTTACTGCATCGGGGCGATCTCATGATGTGAGATTCGGGTACGCGGGCCGCCCTGACGCGCTGCTCGTCAATGTCGATGGACATGAAGTAATTTTTACGTTCCATGCCCACGGCGACGGTCAGGTTACCATCGCTTATGACGATGTTGCCATCACCGTGATGCCTTCTGTATCGGATGGATTCGCCGGCTTTGCGTCAGCTGTTGCGAACAGTGGCTTTTCGGTTCATCCTTATCTGTCCGGTTCGCTGCTAGCACATGCCGGTGCCAATGATGGGCAGGTGAGGGCGCCGATGATGGGCCGTGTCGTCTCAGTGAATGTTGAAAAGGGACAAACGGTGGCTGTCGGAGATGTTCTCGCGGTGATGGAATCTATGAAAATGGAGTTGACCATCGCATCGCCAACAGCGGGATGTGTCACACACATTGATTGCGTCGCCGATGCGACCGTCGAGCGAGATCAGGTCGTGTTTGTCGTCTCGCCCAACGCGGAGAATGCTGCATGAGCGATTTGCCCTCGGCTATCGAGATCCATGAGGAAGGCCCGCGTGAAGGATTTCAGTTCGAGAAAAAAATCTTTCCGTTGCCGGACCGGGTCGCGTTGGTCAACGCGCTATCGCATACGGGGCTAAAGCAGATACAGGTCGCGTCTTTTGTCAGCCCGAAGCATGTACCGCAGATGGTGGATTCGGCCGAGTTCTTTGCTGCCATCGAGAAGGTTCCGGGCGTGAAGCATACGGGGCTATGGCTTAACGAGAAGGGTTTCCGCCAGGCATCGGTCGTGAAGAACGTGGACCTGAATGGTACACTGTTATTTTACGCTTCGAATGCTTTTGCTTTACAGAACAACGGCTGCGGTGCCGATGAGATGCGTCGGCGCCAGGACGACTGGATCCAGTTATACGACGGCGCTGGTCTCGCGATTTCCTCCGTCTACATCATGACCGCTTTTGGTTGTAATCTGCAGGGCGAGATTCCGATTGAAGCGGTGACGGAAAATGTTCGCTGGGTGCTGGAGCGGTTTGGAAGCAACGGCCGCTCAATGCCGGCGATCTATCTAGCGGATACGGTAGGATGGGCTGTGCCGACCGAGATCGAGCGGCGCGTCGGCGCTGTTCGTGAGCTGGCCCCTACCGCGCGTATCGGCCTGCATCTGCATGATACACGGGGCGTGGGGCCCGCTAATTTCTATGCCGCGCTACGGATGGGTGTCGATCTGTTTGACAGCTCCGTCGCAGGGCTCGGTGGTTGTCCGTTTGCTGGTCATATCCATGGGACTGCGGCGGGAAACATTTGCACCGAAGACGTGGTGTTTATGGCTCATGAAATGGGTATCAAGACGGGCATCGATCTTGATAGGCTGATAGATGCCGCTTTACTGGCCGAGCGGATTATTGGCCGCCCGCTTGGAGGCCGGATCATGCATAGCGGCAGCCTCAGACAATTCCGCGAAGCGGCAAGTTTTGAGAAGCATGCCTGACTTCTCGCCGATGAGAAGTCCTGCATTGGTATTTTCGCGGTTGAATGCCTAACGCGCCGTTGGTCGTTAAAAGTTGCATTTTCCAGCTCAAAAGCTGTTGGGTGCATAATTCTCCGGGGCTAGAGTTTACGAAAGAGTGCGAAATTCCCTTGATAAATCAAAGGGTATTTTGCATTCGGGAATGTGGTGGTTCGATCTCTCCCAAGGCCGCCATCCAGTGTGCGATTAAGAGAATTTCTTTCTTTTATGTAAGAAAGGCCCGCCAATGGCGGGCTTTTGAAGCGCGTTGAATCTCTACAGAGACCGGAATCGAACCGTCACCTTCCCAAATTGGCCGCCATTCTCTGGCCAGCCATTGAAGAATTCCCGTTCTCCAGAGTCGTGCGCAAGACCGGAGAATAAAACCACAGCGAGGCAGGGCCGCAGTGGGATGCCAATAGTTGAACACTGAAGCAGATACCTCCTGCCGATTTTGTAGCTGCAAAGTTGCCAAAGGATGCATGCAGCGCAATTCTTGCCAGCAGGAGGTTCATACGAGAGCCCGCAGGGATAGCGTCCCGCTCATTCTTGGTTTTGGCGAAACGTAAACTATTCGCGGATGGTTTCTCCCGGCAGATGCGCAGGCATGAGTGTCCGTTTTTCAATATTGATTGTCGGCCATTCAACAGGTTCTGGCGTTGCCCCCTGTTACGCTTGAAAAAAAAAGCCATCGGGGGAGGAGCTAAGATGACAATTGAAACAGCCGAACATTTGCGCATACGGGATAGATCGGAACCGACAAATGTACGTTCTGTCGTTTTTGGAGCTGGAATTGGTAACGCGCTGGAATGGTACGATTTTGCATCATACGCGATCTTCGCTCCATTCTTCTCTCATCAGTTCTTTAGCTCAAGTGATCGCACCGCGGCGTTGTTATCGACCCTCGCTATTTTTGCAGTCGGATTTCTACTGCGTCCGCTAGGAGGGCTTTACTTCGGATGGCTGGCCGACCGGAAGGGACGTCGTCACGCCATGGTGGTTTCTATGACCGTTACGGCACTCGGATGCCTTGTGATCGGTCTTGCACCGACCTACGCATCAATTGGAATTCTTGCACCTATCCTGCTTGTCGTCGGACGGCTTTCGCAGGGCTTTGGCCTTGGCGGCGAGATCGGGGCTTCTTTCACTTTCCTGGTCGAGAGTGCACCAAGCCATCGACGCGGTCTGTGGTCCAGCACGATGTATTGCGCTTATCATGGGCTCCCTGTTAGCCACTATTGTCGCGCTGATACTGAACGCCGTTCTGCCGGCCGGAGCCATGGAAACTTACGGATGGCGCATTCCTTTCCTTTTAGGGGCCTTGCTGGGTGTTTACGCAATTTTTCTGAGGAGGGGCTTGAAGGAACCGGAAGTTTTCAAGGCTTCCGAGAAGGATGAAATTCACGGCGTCAAGCAATCGACCTGGAGCTCTGTCTGGGAGAACAGATCGGCTGTTCTGACAGTGATCGGTCTGACGGCGGGGCCGACCGTGAGTTACAATACTTGGGTGTCCGGCGCGACGTCCTATTCGATCAACTTCAAGCAGATGGCTGCCAACGGCGCTCTTTGGGCTCTCTTGATCGCCTGTGTTGTTTATATCGTTGTGCAGCCTCTTTGGGGAATGCTTTCGGACAAGATCGGCCGTAAACCCAACCTTCTTGTCGGTGCTAGCTTCGCTGTATTGTTGGCCTTTCCTTTAATTCAATTGATCCAGGGGGAGTTCTGGCAGCTGGCAGTGGCCATGTCAGTTTCGATGTTTGTGCTGGCTGCCTGGACGTCGATTGCTCCTGCGGTCTACGCGGAGCTTTTTCCCACGCGGATAAGAGCGACTGGTATGGCTGAGCTTTACACGACTTGAAAATGGTCGTTGGCGCACCCTTCACGCTATGGATCGTGTTCTTGCTATTGTCCCTGCCGATGACGGCGTCCACGACGTGCAGATCTATGAATTCGCTGCGAAGCAGCTAATCAAAAAGTTTGATGAGGCTTGGAAGACGTTGACCGAAGCGGGCCGCAGGATCGGTCCTCAGATGCCAATCTTCATTTCTTTGGATAAGCGTCCGAAGAAGAGCTACGGGCATGCCGTTGCGAATTTGAAATCAATCTCACTCTGGAATAAAACTCTAACACGTCCTCAGATCAGGAAGCTTGCAAGCCAGAGACCGACGACTCCGGAAATGATGGCTTTTACGATCGAGTGAAACGGGAGTTCGCGGGTCGCTTTGGCGTTGACGTGAGCAAAGTGGAAGTTGAATTTCGCATCCGTCCGTAAGAGCGCTTGAACAGGGGCAGACCTTTCGCAGAATTTGGATCGGTCAAAAGCCTATCTCTTAGATTCGCATGATGAGCTGTTATGGAATGCGCGGAAGCAGAATCGCTTTTCAGTGATTACAGCCCAACAACGGGCAGTTTGGCGCGTTTGGAGTCCTAGTGACGGCGGCTCGCACCGATGAGCGGATGTGGTGAATAATTATTTGTTGAACGTTTAACAAAATATGCTAGTCGATGTCTTCGCGAAAAGCGGCTTGGCCTGGCAACGCGAGCGCTCGAAGCTGCTAGGCCGGTAAGGCAGTATAAGGGATCATGTCGATGGACGACCACGCTGAGTTGCTCAACGTCTGGAATGACTATCGAAACGGAATTTATGAAGGAGATGCGGAAGAGCTCTCCAGAATCTTCCATCCAGCGGCCAGCATGTTCTTTGTGAATGACAGCGGCATCGTTGTTACGCCGATCGCCAAGTACATTGATATTGTGCGCAACCGCGCCGCGCCGCAGAAAAGCGGCGCCAAGAGAGATGAGCGCCTCGTTTCGCTTGCTGTCCCATCCGTCGATAGTGCCACGCTTACAGCAACCATCCTGATTATGGGTAAGAGCTTCACTGATCAGCTAGTGATGATGAAAAACGATGGCAGATGGTTGATCATTGCCAAGACGTATCATCTGGATTCTGAAAGTCAGTCCGCTTAGACGGCGACCGATCAGCGGATGCTCTAGTCCGCATCCGGTGCTTTGGAAGTCAGGCGATCAATGAATCGGTGTGTGGGTCAGAAGTAAGCCGATCTGTCTGAGCAGCCATTGCATTGTTGATGGCGGGCGGGGTGATGTGGTCTCGGATTTCATTTGTTCTTTCAACCGGTGCGCGTGACGATCGGCATTGAGCAGTGTTCGACTGCAATTCGCAAGAGCAAATAGTAGACATTGTATGCGAAAGATTTGATCTCATTTTTTATTCACGTTTAGGCAAGCCGTCCGGATATTGAATGTAAGTTGAGGCGAATGAAGGAAGCTACACAGCAGCCGCACGATCTCACGTTCAGAGGCGTTGTTCATCCATGGATGTGCGACGCAATGGGTCATATGAACGTCAGACATTATACTGGCCTATTCGACGACTGTTGCTGGCACGTCCTTACGTTTCTCATGCCTCCTGGAAAAAGCGAGGCCGGATGGGCAGCAGCAACGATGACAATCGATTTCCTGTACGAAGTTGCACCTCGAACGATGCTTGTTCTTAACCCAACCATCGTACGTATCGGCTCCAAGTCGGTTTCAACGCGCATTGACATGCGTGATGCCTCGACAGGATCTCACTATGCGACTGCGAACTTCGTGTCTGTGTTGTTTGATCTGAAAGCAAGAAGGTCGCTCATTCTGCCGGACGATGTGCGCTTCCGTGCAAGCAGGCTTTCATGCTAGCCGCCACGCGCTTGGGGAGTGCCTAAAAGCCGTTAAAGCTTGGCGAAATTAGCCCGCGATAGGTTTCATCGCGCCCGAGAGCGTCATGAGCGGCTTTCCATGCGTTCGAACGATTTTGCTCCCCGCAAACTCGCTTGTCAGTAGGATGGCGACAGTTTCACCTACGCCGCGCCGGCAAACAGCGTGTCATCGACTGGCATGATTATTGTTTTGGACTTCAATCTCGCCGTTCATTAGCAGGCCTCTCAAGACCACGGGTTGATTCAGATCAAAAAATTTGTTGTATGTCCAACAAATCTGATTATCATGATCTGGCCTGCCAAATGAGCGCGGGAAGCGACGCGGCTCGCTGTGCCAGCACCTGTTTTAGGCCAAAGGTTGGAGAAGTTTCATGAGATTTGTGACTCGTTCGCTAGTTGCGGCGTCGACGCTTATTGCGCTGGGCGTTCCAGCACTAGCCCAAGTTAAGGTTGGTATCGTTATCAGCATGACTGGCCCGGCGGCCACACTTGGTCTTCCCCAGAAGAATGCAATCGCACTGATGCCAAAGACTGTCGGTGGCAAATTGGTCGAATACATCACGCTCGATGACGCGTCAGATCCGACGACGACGCGACGATTGGTCGAGCGTCTCGTGACAGAAGACAAGGTCGATCTTCTGATGGGTCCGACGATTTCGCCGTCGGCGCTTGCGGTTGTTGAGGCGGCGGGGCGGGCAAAAACGCCGATGATCACGTTTGCCGCAGCTCGCTCCATCGTTCAGCCTCTCGACGAAAACCGGCGCTGGGTCTACAAGACGGTGATCAACGATGATATTTTTGCTGCCGCAACCGCAAAATTCATGGTGAGCAAGGGGCAAAAGAAGGTTGGGATCATCGGCTTTAACGACGCTTACGGCGAGAGCTGGTTCAGCGCCTTCAACCAG
>CAZQMD010000045.1:0-24732 GCA_964594185.1 uncultured Afipia sp.
TGCCGGGGCCGAGAACCGCGACGCCCGCGATCAGCACGATCAGGTCGGGAAAGCTCTGCCAAGTATCGACGAACCGCTGAACCAGGGCGTCGAGACGTCCGCCGAAATACCCGGACAGAACTCCGAGCGTGACCGATATGGCGAGCGATAGCAGCGCGGCGGTGATACAGACGATAACGGAAGTACGGGCTCCGTAGATGACCCGACTGAGGATGTCGCGACCGAGTTCGTCTGTCCCTAGTGGGTGGGACCAGGACGGCCCCTGCATCAGCGATGTAAGGTCGATCGCGTCGAAGTCGTACGGTGCGAGCCAGGGTGCCAGGAGTGCGCAGAGCACGATCGCGGCGAGAAGGCCGGCGCAAACCGTTCCGAGAATGTCCTGTTTAAAAAGGCGACTGAAGAAAGTCCGTACGGGCGCTGCCCAGGCGCCTCGGTCGGGACCTGCGTCGGTCTTCAGGGTCGAATTGATAGCCATGCGTCAGCCCTGACGAATCTTGGGATCTAGGAGGGCGTAGCTGATGTCGACGAGCAGGTTGATCGTCATTACGCCGACGCCCACGAGGAGAAAGATGCCGGTAATGACCGGATAGTCCCGCTGCGACACCGCCATCAGGAGTAGTTGGCCCATACCGGAGATCACGAAGATCTGCTCAATTACGACCGCGCCACCGATCAGCAGGGGCAACTGCAAGCCGACGATGGTTATGACCGGCAGAAGCGCGTTTTTGAGGACATGGCGCAAAACGACCGTCCGCTCGTCGAGACCCTTGCTCCAGGCCGTGCGGACATAATCCTGGCGCATGACTTCGAGGACCATCGTACGGGTCATCCTCATCGTCACTCCGGATAAGGCGATGCCGAGGACGATCGCGGGCGGCACCATCTGGCGGAGGCTAAGGAGGGGATCGTCGGTCAGCCCAACATATTGCGTGGTCGGCGCGATCCCCCAGAGAATCGCTGGCAGGATCACCACCAACGTCCCGAGCCAAAAAGGCGGCACGGACAGGGCTGTGATGGCAAAGACACGGCCGAGATAATCGACCGGCTTGTTTTGCCGGATCGCCGAGATGATGCCGACCGGCAGCGCGATCAAGAGGGCGAAGATCATGGCCAGCACCCCCAAATAGAGGGTAGTCGGTATGCGTTCAGCGACGAGGCTAGTGACGCTCTCTCCCGTCCAAAGCGAGCGACCGAAATCTCCGTGGAGCACAATTGAGCTGATCCAGTGCCAATATTGTACAAGGACCGGCTGATCGAGCCCGAGTGCCTTGATAAGATCTTCGCGGGTCTTGACGCTGGCCGAGATGTCGTTCTGGGACATCATCATGTCGATCGTGTCTCCCGGTATCAGGCGAATGGCCGAGAACACAATAACGCTCGCTAGCAGGAAGGTCGGCACGAGCGCGACAAGGCGACGAACTAGATATCTCAGCATGACGCGGTCCATTGGAGGGCGCGCTCACCATGCAGATTGGCTTGGTCCGACAGCACCACGTTCTTGTCCCTCTCTATGTGAAAAAGGTCGCTGAACGCGCTCATCAAAAAATGAGGTGAGTTCTCTATTTGCAGTTCAGTTGCAATCTGGCACATCCAATTTGGTCCTGGCACATCCAATTTGGTCATACCATTCAAGCGTGCTCTTGGCGGCGGTGTCAAGGCGAATGTTGTCGCGGTGGCGTAGCTCCGGGTGCTTATCAATTCCGAGAAACCATTGACTGACCTAATTGGATATGCCAATTTGGTCGAACCAGATCGCGATGTCTACCAAAACGCATGCGCACCTGGATGGTTGATTTACGTCGAAAATCTCGAAGGAGAAGCGCTGTGGCGAAGGAAAAGAGTGGCTACTACGGCCAGCGAAGGAAGTTCTGGTCGTGGGGATATGAAGGTGAGGATAATTCCAAGGACGAAATCCGAATCATGCGAGATCGCGTGGAGCAGCGGCTTGGAATTAAAGACATCGAAATTCTGTCAGACCCCACTCTGGACGAGATTGAACTTTATGCGTCGCGCATAAAGATCCCTCGAACGCTGGAGGATTTCTGTACCTCGGAAAAATGGGACAGAATTGTTCATACGTACGGTAAGGGTTTCAAGGACATGACCCTTATCTACCGGCGCGATTTCAAGAAGGCTCCGGACGTCGTGGCCTATCCGCGCGACGAAGAAGACATCGCTGCTATCTTCGACTGGTGCGGGGAAAATGGTTATGCATGCATCCCGTATGGCGGCGGATCGAGCGTCACCGGCGGCTTCTGGGGTCCCGAGCGCGACGCCTTTCCCGGGGTCGTCGTAATCGACTTGGGCAACCTCAACAAGATTCTCGAAGTCGACCCCGTTTCGCGCTGCGCGCGGATCCAGGCGGGCATTCTCGGTCCGGCTCTGGAAGAACAACTGAAGCCGCATGGCCTCACCCTGCGCCATATTCCGCAATCGTGGGAATTCTCATCGCTGGGCGGTTGGATCGCAACCCGCTCGTCCGGTCACTATGCGACCCATCTCACGCATATTGACGACATGGTGGAAAGCCTGCGCGTGGTCACCCCGGCGGGAACGATCCAGAACCGCCGCCTGCCAGGCTCGGGTGCGGGACCCAATCCGGATCGGCTGTTCATCGGGTCTGAGGGCTCGCTGGGCATCATCACCGATGCATGGATGCGTCTACAGGGGCGTGTGAAATTCCGTGCGAATGCGTCGATCTCCTTCAAGACGTTCTATCAGGGTGCCAAGGCCGTCCGTCAGATCACCCAAGCAGGACTGTTCCCGGCGAACTGTCGCTATCTGGACGAGCAGGACGCCAAATTCTACGGCGCTGGAGACGGCACCGATTCGGTCCTGTTGCTGGGCTTCGAATCCGCCGACCATCCGGTGGACGCGTGGCTGGAGCGTAGTCTCGAAATCTGCAAGGACTTCGGTGGCGTCGTGAAGCAACAGGCGGGAACTGCGGACAACGCGCTGGAGACCAGCCGTAGCGGGCCGCAGGGTAACTGGCGGCACCAGTTCAGATATCTGCCCCGGTTGATGCATACGCGCGCAGCGATGGGAATCGTCAGCTTCACGTTCGAAACTGCCTACACTTGGGATCGGTTCGAAGAAGTCGATACCGAGATCATGCGTCGCATCCGGAAGGCCCAGAAGGAAAATCTTGGCGGCGGCATCGTCTGCCGCAGGTTCTCCTTCCTGTATCCGGACGGCCCGGCTCCTTACTATTCGATCATGGCTCCTTCGACGCACGCCAACAGCCTTGAAGCCTATAAGATGCTCCACGACGTTGCGTCGGACGCGCTAATCGAACTCGGCGCAACCATCACGCACCACCATGCTGTCGGAAAATCGTTCCGTCCTTGGTACGACAAGGAAGTCGATCCGTTGTTCCGCCGTGTGCTGGCAGCCGCCAAGACCGAACTGGACCCGAAGTGGATGTTGAACCCTGGGCTGATCGTTGACAAGCCAGCAGGGCTCAAGATCGTCGGATAGGAGTCCTCTGCGATGATTGATCTATACTTCTGGCCAACCCCGAACGGGTATAAAGCAGCCATAATGCTGGCAGAGTTGGACTTGGAGTATCGTGTAGTTCCGGTTGATATAACGGCAGGTGAGCAGTTTCATCCGGAATTTCTGAAGATCAATCCAAATAACAAAGTGCCGGCCATCGTGGATCACGATGGCCCGCACAACAAGCCATATGCAGTTTTTGAATCCGCGGTCGTTCTTATCTATCTCGCGGAAAAGTCCGGTAGATTTCTCTCTCAGGATCCTGAAAAGCGCTACGATACGCTAAAGTGGCTTGTATTTCAGAATACGACGATGGGTCCAATGCTGGGCCAAGCGCACCACTTCATGGTGTATGCGACTGAGAAGATCGATTACGCGATCGAACGTTATGATCGGGAAGTTGGTCGAATATACAACATTCTGGAGAAGCGCCTTGGCGAATCTGAATATCTCGCCGGCGAGTATTCCATCGCTGACATCAGCACATTCCCTTGGGTTCGCACGCGAAAACTGCATCGACGTGACTTGTCGGAGTACCCGAATATTGATCGATGGTACCAGGCGATCAAGGACCGTCCGGGGGTTAGGGTGGGCATAAATACGTTGTCCGACAGCAAACAATGGGAAGCGAAGCCTGGCACCGAGGCCTGGAAGAATATGTTCGGAAAGAACTGAAGTTCGCAACAATCCAAAAGGGAGCGCCGACTCAATGACTAGCTGGGTAAAAGCCGCTCTTACGAAAGATGTATCGGATGACAGCATTCAGCAGCTCAATATCAACGGATGCAAAGTTGCGCTCTACCGCTGCGGCGAAGAGTATTTTGCCACATCTGACGTTTGTACTCATGCCTATGCACTTCTGTCCGACGGTTGGCTCGATGGTTACGAGATCGAGTGCCCGCTTCATGGCGCCCGCTTCGATGTTCGAACTGGCGCGGCGTTGACCTCACCAGCAGAAACGGCCCTGGCAACCTATCCTGTTCGTGTCGCCGGTGATGCTGTGGAAATCGATGTTACCTCGGCACCCTCTAATCCTGACGCGTCATCCTAACTTAACGGCAAGGGGGGCGACGATGTCGCCCATTTTGTGTGACGCCCCCATCTCGCCCGAAATAGCCGCTCCGCTTTGCTACAAGAAAAATAGAGGAGGTCGAATTGACCAGCTTCAGGTCGAAAGTACCCAGCCCTGTGAGGCCGAGCGACGGTGGTGTCAGAGGTGGGCCAATCACACCCGAAATGGTTTCGAAGCTGTTGGACGATCGACCCGATGACGGAATATTTCGGGTAGATCGGACGGTGTTCACCGATCAGGATATTTTTGAGCGCGAACTTACTCACGTTTTCGAAGGGACTTGGGTTTTCGTCGGGCTGGAAAGTCAGTTACGCAAGCCGAATGACTTCGTGACGACGTACATCGGGCGTCACCCCGTCCTGATTACAAAGGACGGGACTGGAGAAATTCGATGCTTCTTTAACTCCTGTCGCCACCGCGGGGCGATCGTTTGCCCCTTTAAGAAGGGCAATCAGAAATTCCATGTTTGTCGCTATCATGGGTGGTCGTACGATAGTGCCGGCAAGAATGTTTCGATAACCGATGACAAGGATGGCCAGTATCCGCCGTCCTTTCTTGCGGATGATCATGGCCTCAAGCCTGTTCCCAAGATTGCAAGCTATCGAGGGCTTCTGTTTGCAAGCGTGTCGCCCGACGTGCCGACGCTAGAGGAGCATCTTGGTGACGCGCGCGCGTTTATCGATCTCGTTGTCGATCAGGGCATCGAAGGGCTGGAGTTCGTTGACGGAAACGTAAGCTACACGTTCGACGCCAATTGGAAGCTTCAGTTCGAGAACGGGCTTGATTATTACCACTTCGCTTCAACGCACAGTTCGTATATCGACGTTCTCAAGAAGCGCGAAGTGCGGAGAGGACCGCTAGAAGTAAAGCCGTGGAATCCGACAGAAACCGACCCCGACGCGCAAGGAAGCTTCAGCCTGGCGAGGGGGCACGCGATGATGTGGTCCATTCACGCGTCAAGGGTTTATAAGCTTCGTCCTCTCAATCAGGATGGCAAACTTCTGTCGACGGTTCAGGGGCAGACTCGGGAGGACAAGCTCAAGTGGATGTTTCGTCAGCGCAATCTCACGATTTATCCTAACCTGCAGATCGTTGATATCGGCACGCTGCAGTTGCGGACGTGGCGGCCGTTGGCTCCGGACAAGACGGAGATTACGTCTCACTGTCTTGCCCCAATTGGTGAAAGTGACGAGGCGCGCCGCGTTCGCATCCGTCTGTATGAGGATTTCTTCAATCCGAGCGGTCTTGCGACGTCCGACGACAACGTCATGTATGAGCTTTGCCAGACCGGCTACGGAGCTCGTTTGGCTGGTCCTACGCAGGGGTACGCGCGAGGCTTAACGCCGAAGTCCGGCGAGGCTCTCAATTACTCTTCCGAATTGCAGGTTTCACCTGATCGGTGGACCTATGGAGCGCCCCTGTTCGGCGATGAGACATGCTTTCATTCCGGTTACCGGGAATGGCTGCGCCTTATGACTCGTGATCTTTCGGAAGGCTAGGTTAGCGACATGTCAGAGGATGATTACCTGAAGATCGCTACTCGCGTTCTCTTCATGGAGGCAAGACTTCTGGATCAGAAGAAATTCCGCGATTGGGTCAAGCTCTACGCTGAGGATGCGATTTTCTGGGTGCCGGCCTGGAAGGACGAGTACGAGACGACGTCCAATCCGAACCGCGAGCTTTCAATGATATATCATGAGAACTCATATGGGCTGAGTGACCGAATTGACAGGATACAGTCGCGAAAGTCCATCACGGCGATGCCGCTTCCGCGCACGGTTCATTCCTATACGAACATCATGGTCGATGCGGCCTCGACGGATTCGATCGAGGGAAATGCCTGCTTCACGGTTCATACGTACGATCCGCGCGCTTGTAAAAGCCATACCAACTTCGGACGCCTTGAATTTCGGCTGCGCCGTCTTGGAGAGGCTTGGCTGATCGGATTCAAAAAGATTTCCCTTACGAACGATCAAATGGCCACTGCGCTCGATTTCTACAGCGTCTAGCAAGTGCGTCGCAGATGAATATCAGCAGAATCTGCCAACTAGCCTTCGGCTGAAGGTATTGAATGTGAGAGTGCTCGGCGCCTGTCAACGGCGGATAAGGAGGACGGGCGCGCCGAATGTGCCCTTCCCCTACAGGGAGCGCTAAAATGCGTTTTGTGATTGTCGGAGCAGGCCTCGCGGGGCACACAGCCGCCGTGCATCTTCGCGAGTTGGCGCCACAAGCCAAGATCGATATTCTCGGAGACGAACTCGGCCTGCCGTATGATCGCCCGCCGCTGTCCAAAGAAGTCCTTGGCGAGGGCGCACCGCGCTATCTGGCAAACGCGGAGACCTATCATGAGAACGGTATTTCGTATCATCCCGGACAAACCGCGACGCAGATCGATCGAAACCGCTCCGAAATTCTAACCGCTTGCGGAAATGCTTATGCTTACGATCGGCTACTCCTCGCGACCGGATCGCGGGCGAGAAAATTGCCGGATAGCGTCGGGCAAAGCTCGAAAATTCTCTATCTGCGAACGCTTGAAGACGCGGTTCGCTTGAAATCCGTGCTTCGGGAATCGCGTCGAATTGCTGTGATCGGCGGCGGGTTCATTGGGTTAGAGGTTGCTGCCGCCGCTCGAGCGATGGCCTGCGAGGTTTTTCTGTTTGAGATGACGGATCGGATACTATCTCGCGGCATGCCTGCTATCCTGAGCCGTTGGGCTGAGAAATTGCATCGCCTGAACGGAGTCCAGTTCGAATTTGGCTCAAAGATCGATTCAATTCATCATCAGGATGATGGTTCGTTGCGATTGCGCTGGAATGCATTCGCAGATGTCGACGCAGTCGTTGTCGGGATCGGGGTTCAACCCAACACCCAACTTGCATCGGACGCGGGGCTGGACGTCGATGATGGTATTGTCGTGGATGATCGCTGCCAGACATCTGATCCGGCGATCTTCGCTGCGGGAGAGGTGACGTCACACCCCGTCTTAGGCGGCGCGTTTCGTCAGCGACTTGAGTCCTGGAAGGTGGCCTCGGGCCAATCGCTGGTCGCGGCGAAATCCATGGCAGGGATTGACTCGCATTATGCGGAGCCGCCGTGGCTATGGTCGGACCAGTTTGGACACAACATTCAGTCGTTAGGAGTGCTGCAAAATGCTGACCGCAGTGTCGTGCTGGACGATCCTGAAACGAACAATTGGACGGCAATCTTCCTCGATAGTCACGATAAAATTGCCGGCGCAATCGCGGTGAACAACGGCCGTGATATTTCGATGCTAAAGCGTGCCTTGCTTCATGACGGAATCATTCCAGAGAAACTGCTCAATAGAGCCGCCAGATAGCGCTCCTATTACGTGTTCATCATGAGAACCGAGATACCGAGCGATATGCTTGGCTTCGACCAAACTCATTGCGCCTATGTTGGCGCGGTTCATGGCGACGGACAGAAGCTTTTTTGAAGGCTCGCCGAGTGCGTCATTTCGCTAAGCGAGCCGAAGGGTAGCCCTCGGAGAGCATCCTCAGGAAAGAGTCAGAGCGGGGTTCCCATTGTCGGCTCTCCAATAGGCCGAATAGTAAAGCCGGTTTGGGCCCGCGCCATGCGCAGTTTTCGTTGCCTATTCCGAAGCTCTAGCCGGGACCGCGTTCGCAGCCGCGCCTTCCCGATCCGGCTAAGCTGGTCCCGCCGATGTTCAAGTGCGTCATGGCGGCGGATAAGGGGCCGGAAGGCGAGAGGAAGTTGTCAGTTAAGGTAGATAGCATCAAAGCAGAAGGGGACGCCGCATGTATTGTAATATAGCCGTCAGATCCTCGGTTGCCGCGTCGCGCGACGCACCCGTCGACCATAACGCTCGTTATCCGTCGGATCGGGGTGCTTGCCGCCGCCCTTCCAGTCGTCGGAGATCAGCCAGTCCTCGAAATAGTAAAGCCACGTTGTGGCCCAGGGTACGAATGTCTGATCGATCCGCATCGTGCCGGTCCACTCGCGCGTTCCTGGCAACGTGAGGCACAGGCGCAGGGGATCATGATAGACGTGCGGCAGGGGCCGCTCACCCGCCAAAGCCGAAAGCTCGGGGTCCGTGACGAAGACGCTTGGTGTTTCGCCCCGCTGAAATGTAATGCGCATGGAGTATTCACGGCTAAGGGGCGTCGGCCTGTCACGATAATCCCAAATAAAGCCAGTCGCGTGCAGCCGGCCTGTCCCCGTACAGATGGGATTGGCGCGCAGAAACATAAACTGCTGCGCGGGCGTCAGGTCTGGGCGGTCACGCGAAAACACCTAGTCACCGAAGAACGTGTTGGAGCGAACCGGCGTCGCATTGGCCGCGCTGGACAGCGTGAGCCCGACCGTCGGCGCGACGTAGAGCTTCTTGGCCGTGCGTGCCTGCGAAATGCTGTCGGTGCGAGCATCGATAACTTTGCGAACGACCGAACTCCCGAGGCTTCCTTCCAAGCTCTTGCCGATAACGTCGATGCCCTGCAAATCCGGAAGGGCCTCGAAGTCCGCCAGTGCCTTCGCATGCCACTCGTAGAAGGCGGCGGCGCGAGCCGGCTCAGTATTCCAGCGCTCGGCGAAGTTCTCGCCGACCGTGGTTTCGTTGGCCACCAC
Organism: uncultured Afipia sp.; assembly: GCA_964594185.1. GTDB lineage: Bacteria > Pseudomonadota > Alphaproteobacteria > Rhizobiales > Xanthobacteraceae > Afipia. Next base: position 9,170 of record CAZQMD010000045.1, read on the forward strand.
ATAGATCCGCCGACCATTGACGACCGGCTTATCGATGAAGTGTGGCATCAACCGAATGGTCGCGATCAGAACGTCAAGTTCGGAATCGAAAACAAAGCTCTTGACGCAATACTCATACGACTGTGCCGCGAGCGTGGTGATGATGATGGAGATCGGTGCGATCTCCTCGACGACTTCCAGGAAATGCACATCACGATGCCGCTTGAGGATCTGCACCGTCCGCCGCAGGATGCCTTTGGCGGTGCCATGCACAGGGAAGGGCTCGACGGCCGCACGGTCCTCGGCAGCGAGAGCCTTTTGCATCCGCAAGGTGGGGATTAGGGCTGCCCTGCGTTCAAAGAGCGCCTTGTAGCCTTTCGGATTCGTCGGTTTGAATTCCCGCAGCTTCTTGTCGGGAACCAATTCGCCGCCGTTGGCGCATTTGGCATTGTTGATCGTCGGCGAGATGTCGAGATGATATTCGCGTGCGTAGTTCAAGCGCCAGCAGCGCTTCTTCTCTTCGAGCATGGCAGCGTAGCGCGCGTTCTCCTTCAGGCGATCGCCGACAATGCGTTTCAACTCTGCCGGTGGCCGGTCAGCGGTAAAGCGCAGCACCTTGCAGATGAGATCGACGTCGAAATCTTCGCGCCCGATCGGTTTGACCGTCGTGCCGAGGCCGGTCGAGCCGTGAGCATAAATATCGATCCACTTCAGAAGAGGGTTGTCCGACCCGGAGAGCCATTCCGCGACAGCCTCGTAGCTCGTCCGCGCAGCCTCAAGCTGAGCAGCGGTCAACTCCAGCGCTTGGCAAATCTGATCGAGGAGCGAGTAAACCTCGGCTTTGCGCAAAAGCAGATGCGTCTGGGGAGGCGCCGTGAACATCTGATTCATGGCTCAATTCCTTTCACGGTGTAGATAGGTTTGAACGATTCGGCAGTTTCCGTCAGAAAAACGGGTTCAATGCGAGGACGCTCCTTACGAGCTGATGAGGCGCCCATGCCTTTGAGTTGCGCGATCTTGCGCGTGTCATCGAGATTGAAGAAATCCTTCGGCACATCCGGGCAGCACCGGAAAATCGCCTCACGTTCGTATTGATGGCCGGTAAGCAACTTCGCCATACCAAGCGCGCCATGCGACTGGCCGTCCATGAACAGGCGGGTCACATCCTTTGCGAGACCGCCCCAACCAGGCGCCTCGCCGATCATGTAGACCTCGTTGACGCAGCCCAGGCTCAGCACTCGCAGACTGCTGGCCGGCCAGTCGAGCAAAGTGACGGCCTCGACCACCGCCAACGCGATCGGGTTGTTGGCCCATACGCCGCCGTCGAGCAGACCGACATCCTCGGCGGTCCGGTGGCGCTTGTAGTAGGTGGGCGCGGCGGCCGTCGCCATCGCGGCATCGACGGCGAGGCGCTTGTAATCGGTCTTGAGGCGGGGATGATGCGCTGTCTTGAAAATATAGACACCGCGATGGTCGGCATCCCATGCGGGAATCACCAGTCGCGTTCTCGCATCCCCAATGCGCCTGCTGCCGAGAACTGTAGAGAGTTCGCTCCGCAGCAGATCAGCGTCATGCTTCGGGGTGACGATGTGCTTGAGGCGACGCCACGCGTCGCCGGCGAAGCTCGCCAGAGCGCCGCCCGACTGTCCAAAAATGTGTGGGCCGCGACGGACATAGAGGTCAAGGAGATCACGCGCGGGAAGACCCATCGCCAATCCGATCGCCAGAATGCCGCCCGTGGACGTTCCTGCGATCAGATCGAAATACTCTCCGATGGGCCGGTCGAGATCCTCTTCCAGAGACGTAAGAAAGGACGCCGGCTGCGTTCCCATGATGCCGCCGCCGTCAATCGAGAGAATTCGACGAATCGGCGGTTTATCTGAAGGAACTGCAACCTGCGTCATGTCGCTTAGCCCTTCGGAGGATAGGGATCGTGCCCGTAGGAATTCTTGTCGCGAATCCGACCGTCCGGCCGATGAATGACGACTTCGCTCTGCTGGTTGATCGCGATCTCCCGTGCAGCCCGTTCGGCATCTCCCTGGGTCGGATGGATCGAGGTTGCCCTCTCATTCCTTTCGCCACGCACGGCCCATTCGTCACCGTGCGGAACGACATGCTGATTCTTGCCTGCCATGCTCACAACTCCTGATTCCTTGACCTGATTCGCAAATCGTAATAAGTAGCTATACGCTCTGTCATAGCCTGAGCCGAAGAAATAGCCCCGCGGGGCTGTCGACGATCTAGACATGGAACTCTATACGATCTGTCATGGCCGAGTCAAGCGCACCAAAAGACTTCGCCTCTCGCCTGCGCAAAACGCGCGAAACGCGGGAGCTAAGCCAATCCGAACTGGCCAGGGAAGCCGGCATGCAACCTTCGGCCATCGCCCATTTTGAGGCTGGGCGCCGCAAGCCGTCGTTCGACAACGTGCGAGCGCTCGCGAAGGCGCTGAAGGTCTCGGCCGACTACCTACTCGGGGCGCAAGCCGCGACGACCGCCTTTCGCGACGAAGACAAGCTGAGCGCAAAAGATCGACTTTTTATTCAGAACATCATCGACACAATGATTAAGGACAAGAAATAGGGGGCGAAACATGGCGGGCTTTCGGTTGAAGATGGCAACCCAGCACGGCGAAAAGGTCGCTGAGGAATTTGGCTTCAATCAGTTTCCAGTTAGACCTCGAGAGATCGCCAAGGCCAGGGATATTGTCATCCAGGCGAAACCAGCCGAAGTGACGGGCGTGTCCGGCGCGATCATCTTCGCCGGTGATTCGGCCACCATCATCTACTCCACCGAGCACGGCAACGAAGGCTTCGAGAATTTCTCCATTGGCCATGAGCTGGGGCATTGGTTCCTGCCGGGCCATCCCGAGGAGATTATCAAGGCCGGCGGCGCGCACATGTCCCGCGCCAATTTTACACAGAATACGTCGATCGAGCTGGAGGCTGACCACTTCGCCAGCGGCCTTCTCTTGCCGTCCAATCTCACACGCAACCTGCTCTCCAATTATCAGATCGGCCTCGACGGCATTCTCAAGCTGGCTGAGAAGGCCCATTGTTCGATCACGGCTGCCGCGATTCGGGCCGCGGAGTGCGGCAGCTATCCGATGGCGATCATCGTCAGCAAGGGCAACGAGATCGCATATGCGTTTACCTCGGAGTCTTTCAAGAATCTCGGCAAGCTAGCGTTCTTGCGAAAAGGCGCTCCTTTGCCCGACGGAGCGACGCAGAGGTTCAACGCGGATGCGGCGAATGTCCTTCGCGCCGAACGCGCCGTTGGTGAAACCGACTTGGCGACATGGTTCGACGGCCCGGGTCGGATCACTCTTGATGAAGAGATCATCGGCCTTGGCAAATACGGCTACACCTTGACCGTGTTGACCAGCGAGGGGCTGCCCGAAGCCCCTCTCGATGAGGAGGATGAGGATGCTGAATTGGAGCGAAGCTGGACACCCCGCTTCGCTTATGGCCGGTAGCCACATCCGACATTGGGCCGATTAGCAGGGCCATGCTGCGGGCCGTGGGATTGCCCTCGAACTAATACGGGTGTTGCACCCCCCGCAACCATCCCCTCTTCGAAACAGTATTATGACCCTTCCGGTAATTTCGGCTGCCGGAGATGATATTTCGGACGTGGCCGTAGTCCAGGAAGGTCGAAAATGCTTTATCTTTCAGCGGGGGCTGACTGACACTCTCTCCGTCGCACTGCTTCTCCATTGTATCCGGCCGTTCGAAGCCACGGCAAAGCATTGGATCTAGGCGACAACGGCTGTTGCGGTTATCTCAGGCGGACAAGCGCAACGCGATGCAACGGATGCGAAATCGATCCTTCCAGCACGAGATGCACAAGCGTCGACGATTATCACATGAGCTTTGCGACGGGTTGAATTGGGCAACTTAACAGGCCTGATGATAGGCGACTCAAGCCTGCGCGCCTCCCTTGATCGGCATCACCTTCTTGGGATCGAGCCAGTGGTCGATCCGATCAGCCCAATGCTGCATCAGCTTCGTGCGCGAGCCGATCAGCGCGAGGGGTCCGTGCTTCTTGTAGAGACCTTCCACAGTAGAGTTATCGAGATGTGCGAGCTGCAGCTCGACGACATCGCCATCCCATGCCTTGGCGTCCTTGATCTCTTCGTGGTGAGATAGAGTCGAGAACGTGGTCCGGAATCCGTGGGCACAATGATCAGTCTTGGTATCAATGCCAAGCAGCCGCAAGCGCTTGTTGAGCGTATTGTTTGATAGCGGCGCGTCCTTCGAGCAGGAAAACGCGTACCGGCGATGGCCGGTCAGCTTCTGGACGCTACGCAGGATCGCGAGTGCCTGTCGTGACAAGGGCACAACATGGTCCCAACCGGTCTTCATCTTGGGAGCTGGAACAGTCCAGCGTTTGGCATCCCAATCGACCTCGCCCCATTCCATTTCATTGACCATGCCGGGGCGGGGAATGGTCAGCGCATTGAAGCGCAAGGCAAGGCCAACGACGTCACCAAATCTCGCTCTCGTCCACGGTGCGCTGATAAGTTTGAAGACGCGCGTGACGTCGCGTGGTTCGGTGACACCGGGACGCGGCGTCGAAATGTTGGCAATCATCTGTCCATTCAGGTTGCGGAATGGATTGTAGCCGTCGCCTTCGACGTCGGCATAGTCGCAGATCTGCTCGCCGATGCTGCGCACTCGGTCCCGGGTTTCCAGCCTTCCCTCTGCTTCATATGAACGCATGAAAGCGAGCACGTCGGGACGCTTGATGTCCTGCCTGCACAGCTTGCCGAAGCGAGCCTTGACGTAGCCGACGCGCAGCTCGAGCACCTCGACGGTCTTGGGGTCGCGCACTGCGACGATCCTGCCGCGCTTGACTTTCTCCACCTTCTTCTTGGCGAGCCACTCATCGGCCCATTGCGCGAAAGGCCGGGCGGCGGCCTGCTTGTGCTTGTCGAGCTGCTTCTCGATGCTCGGGTCTTTGCCTTCCTTGAGCAGGTCTTTGGCCTTGTCGCGCTCGCGCCGCGCGTCTGCGAGCGAGAACGTGCCATCCCTGCCGTTGCCGTAGGGGCCGATGGAGTAGGTTTTCTGGCGGCCGTGGAAACGGTAGTCCATCCGCCAGAGCTTGGAGGCAGCGTTGCCGGGCCTGCTCACGTCCGGCGTGACGAAGAGATAGAGCCAGCCGCCGGTCACGTCGGAAATCTTAGCGGGACTCCACGCGCCATTGTCGAATTTCGGTCGGGCGGCGCGGCAGTCGACGTCGGTCTTAATCTGCTTGGGATTGGCGCACGCGCCGTCGTTCTTGCCGCCCATCGGCTCAATTCCTTCATTCGGCAAAGCGAAAGTCGCCGTGAACGTTTGTTCTCCCGATACCAGCAAAAATACCAGCAAATCGGGCGGCTGGGATCGGAGGAGAACAAACGGTGACGAACTAGAACGTACGCGGAAGTGCCTATTTTTCAAGGCTTTCCGAGCACGGTGCGGACGGTTGCGGACGTTTCGGAACGGGCTTGAACAGCCTGGTTGGTGCCCCTGGCCGGAATCGAACCAGCACTCCTTGCGGAACTCGATTTTGAGTCGAGCGCGTCTACCAATTCCGCCACAGGGGCCGTCAGGACCATCGCCCGCAGGCGAGGGGTCTTGAAGCGGGCGGAATATAGCTCGCGCGCGGATGCGGTCAACCGCCTGTGATTGGCTGAGCGTCGACAGAGGACACCCGGCGGGGTAGGACCCATGCCAAAGAGGAGATTTTACTCGTGACAAGCGGCATGACCGTCACTTCCGGACGCGCGGGCACCCAGACAGACGCTATATTCATAGCGAGCACTGTGATCGCGGCTGTTGCTACGCTCACCATTGCAGGGGCCTGGTTCTTCCAGCTCGTGCTCGATATCAGGCCCTGTCCGCTGTGCCTCGAGCAGCGTTATGCCTACTACCTCGCCATTCCGCTGGCGGCGCTGATCGCGTTTGCCGCATCGCGCGGGGTGTCTCACCGCCTGCTTGTCGCGGGGATCGCTATTCTTGCGTTGGCGCTGCTCGCCAATGCCGGGCTCGGCGTCTATCACGCGGGTGTCGAGTGGGGCTTCTGGCAGGGCCCGACCGACTGCAGCGGCCCGATCGTCGATTTCGGCAACACCGGCAATCTGCTCGACGGTCTCAACAAGGTGAAGGTGATCCGTTGCGACGAAGTGCAGTGGCGGTTTCTCGGCCTGTCGCTGGCCGGTTACAATGTGCTGATCTCGCTCGGTCTTGCAGCGGTGGCTGCCTGGGGCGTCGCGAAAGCGCGATAATTCATTCCGGCCTAGTCATCCGCGTCGACCTGTGGTTGTCCGAACAGATGGACGATGCCCGGTGTCGCAATCGAGACAAACACGAAGCGCGACAGATGATGCGCGCCGACATAAATCGGATCGATATGCAGGGTGAGCGCCAGCGCCAGCATGGCGTCCATCGCGCCGGGCGAGAAGGCGACCACGATATCGCCGAACCGTGCATCGGTCGTGAGCGTCACGAGTACAACGAAGACCGCCGAAATGACGATGGCGACGCCGAAGGAGCCGATCGCCGCCGCCATATGGCTGAGCAGCGTGCGGGCTGAAATTCGCGCAAACCGCGTGCCGATCAGCGATCCGATCCCGATCAGCGCAGCGCCATAGGCCCATGTCGGCAGACCGCCTTCGATTGCGCCAGTGCCGTGCAATACGCTTGAGCCGAGCATCGCCCCGAACATCCAGCTTGCGGGAAACTTCAGCAAACGCAGTAACAGCGCAGTCGCGATGCAGGCCGTTGCAAGAACGGCAAGTGCGAGCGGTGTCGCGGGCGCGGCATGGATGGTCGAACCGGCATGCTGCGCCAGCCCGGATGCCGCGAGGATCAGCGGCAGTGCTGCCGTCAGGATGATCACGCGCATGGTCTGCACAACGGCGATTCCCGCGACATCGGCGCGCCGTTCGTTGGCGAGCATGATGATCTGCGACAGCGCGCCGGGACTGCCGGCGAGCAGGGCGGAGGTGCGATCCCACTGATGAATGCGCTGCAAATAGTAACTGCTGCCCATGGTGGCGCAGAAGGTGGAGGCCGCGAGGATTGCGATGCTGAGCGGATAGGACGCCATGTTGGTCAGCATCTGTGGCGAGACCATCGAGCCGAGCGATAGGCCAAGCGTCATGAGGATGACGTGGGCCATCAGCGGCGGCAGGCCCATCGGCCGGCCTGCAATCGCCGCTGCGCCGACGGCGATCATCGCACCGGAAATCAGGCCGCCAGGCAGTTGCAGCCACTGGAAGAATGCGCCACCGGCGAGGCCGATCGCGAGGGTTTCAAACGTATGCAGGATGTCGCGCGAGGTGACGTGGCGGAAAGCGCGCGACAGCTTCTGAAGGAGGGGCGTCATTGCGGCGGGGTTCGAGGAATGGCATCGCCGTTATCACAAATCCCGCTGTATGCCGCAAACGAAGCGTGAGCATGGCTCACGCTTCGCCTATGCGCATCGTAGCGGAGATCAGTTCGCCTTGCCGCCGTCCTTCTTGCATTCGGAGCGGAATTTCTTGCGCTCCTTGCCGTGCAGGCCCTTGGCGTCGGCCTGCTTCGAACATTCGAGCGAAGCGGCGGTGCGTTCGGGCTTGGCCGCCTTCGGCGTTTCCGCCTTGGCGGGCGCCGTTTTCGCACTCGGCGTTGCCGGGGTCGCTGGGGCTGCTGTCTGTGCGAAGGCCGATCCTGCGAGCATCAGGGACGCGGCGGCGGTTACAAGAAGGCGTGAAGTGAAGGTCGTCATGGGTTGAACCTCATATTGCGGAAGGCGCGAGCCTTTCCCTGTGAGGATGAACCGCCGGTGAACGGCGCGTCACGAGCGGACACGGGCCGCTCATTATTTTTTGATCGCGGCGTGCAGCGGTGCGTTGAATGCAAAACCGCGTGAGCTAGGATGTGCGGCGTTCGAGATCCCTTTTTCAGGAGAGTTCGATGACAATCCGAGCCAATGTTTTATGCGTAGCGCTTTTGACCGGGGCAGCGGGTTTCGCGGCGCTCCCGGCGCAGGCCCTGACTGCCCAGGAATGCAGTGCGAAGTATCAGGCTGCGAAAGCCGCGGGCACTTTGGGCGATCAGAAATGGAATGACTTCCGCAAGGCGCAGTGCAGCGCCGACGCAACACCGGCGGCGACCACAGCGGCTCCGAAGGAGGCTCCGAAAGCCGCCGCAGCGCCAAAGGAAACGCCAAAGGCCGCTGCTGCGCCGAAGGAAGCCCCAAAGGCTGCTGAAGCGCCGAAACCGGCCGCCGCTCCGGCTGCTGCAGGCGCCGCCGTATTCCCGACCGCTGTTGCGCCTAAATATTCCAGCGAGACGGCAGGCAAGGCGCGCATGCACACCTGCGTCGATCAGTACAACGCCAACAAGGCCGCCAACGCCAATGGCGGGCTGAAATGGATTCAAAAAGGCGGCGGCTATTACAGCGAATGCACCAAGCGTCTGAAGGGCTGACATTGACGCTGCCATGGAACAGCCGGGCGTGAGTCCGGCTGGTCCGGCACGGCGATGGCCGTCGCGCGCCGTGAAGCGCGCGCTCGTGGTGCTGGGCGCGGTTCTCGTCGTCTATGGCGCCATCGCCTATCTGCTGTTGCCCTCGTTCTGGCGGCATTACGAACATCAGAAAAAGCTCGAAGGCCTGCCGATGGTGACGGTCACCGCGCAGGGCATTCCCGGCGATCCGATCAATGTCGGGCTGGTCGGATCGTCCAGTGATGTGCTTTGCGCCATGCGCGAGGCAGGCTGGATACCCGCCGATCCCATCACATGGCGCTCATCTTTGGAAATTTCAGGTAGCGTGCTGCTGGACCGGCCCTATCCCAGCGCCCCGGTCAGCCCGCTGTTTTACGACGGTCGCCGCGAGGAGTTCGCGTTTGAGAAGCCGGCGGGAAAGAGCGCGGACCAGCGCCATCACATCCGGTTGTGGATGGTGTTGAAGGATGGCGAAGAAAAACGTCCGGTGTGGCTCGGCGCGGTGACATTCGACCGCGGTGTCGGATTCAGTCACTATACCGGGGCGATCACGCATCACATTGCGCCCGACGTCGATGCTGAACGCCAATTGGTCGAAACGGATCTGCAGTCGGCCGGTATGATCGAGGCACGCTACACCGTGGCGGGTGTCGGCCCGACCCTGCGCGGGCGCAACGGCGAGGGCGATCTTTATTACACCGATGGCGAGGTGTGGATGATGCGGCTGGTCAAAGACTGCATCAAGCGCAACAAGCCGCCAGTTGTTCTTGCGGGTCCGGCCGCGAACGAACTCAAGGATACGATCTGGAAAAACATCGCGGAGCTTTATAGACGCTCGCAGCAATGACCTGGTGGTCATGCTGGAGTCGCGATTGACAGGCGCATGCGGGTGCGCGCGTGATATGTAGCGCAAGTCCGTTGGAGCCCTGCATGATCGCCAGCCTGAGCATTATCCTGATCTGTCAGCTGATCGGTGAGGTGATCGTCCGCGGTCTTCGTTTGCCGCTGCCGGGGCCGGTGATCGGCATGGCGCTGCTGTTTACCCTGTTGATGTTGCGTGACCGGTTCACTGGTCTGGCGCGCGGGCCGCTGCGCGACAATGCGGTGGAAGGCACGGCAAAGGGCATGCTGGCGCATCTGTCGTTGTTGTTCGTGCCGGCCGGTGTCGGCGTGGTGCAGAATCTCGATTTGCTGGCGCAGCGCGGCGTCGCCATTGCGCTGGTACTTGCCGCTTCGGTGGTGGTGACGCTGCTGGTCACTGCGGGAACGTTCCTGATCATCAATCGCCTCATGACGCGGAGGCGGCAGTCGTCATGACCGACAATCCGTTCTCGCTGTGGGTCTATCTGTCCCAGACGCCGCTGCTATGGCTGTCGGTCACGCTTGCGGTCTATGCGATGGCGGATGCCCTCTCGCTGGCGACGCATCGCAATCCGCTGATGAATCCGGTGCTGCATTCGATCTGGGTCATCGGCGTGTTCCTGTATCTGACCGGCACCAGCTACACGACCTATTTTGGCGGCGCGCAGTTCGTCCACTTTCTGCTTGGCCCGGCGACAGTGGCGCTGGCCGTCCCGCTCTACGAGAATCGCGAACGCGTCGCGGCGGCGATCCTGCCGATGCTGGCGGCCTTATTGGTCGGCTCGGCAACCGCGATCGTCTCGGTAATGCTGTTCGCCGAAGCCGCCGGTCTGCCGCGGGAGATCGTACTAGCGCTGGCGCCGAAATCGGTCACGGCCGGCGTCGCCATGGGCATCAGCGAAACGATGGGTGCCAATCCGGCCATCACGGTGATCGCGACGGTCTTGACCGGCGTGATGGGTGCGATCGTGGTGACGCCGACCATGAACCGGCTGGGAATTACGGATTTCCGCGCACGGGGGTTTGCCGTTGGACTGGCGTCCCATGGTATCGGAACGGCGCGGGCATTTCAGGTCGATGAGGTCGCCGGCGTATTTGCCGGCATCGCGATGGGTCTGAACGCGCTGGTCACGTCACTTCTGGTGCCGGTTGCGGCAACACTGCTGCTGCGGTGAAAAGCCCTCGCCAACTGACGAGGGCCTTTGCTGGTTCAGGCGGAACGTTTCGTGCCGCTTTTTATCTTGTAGCGGTCCGCAGCGTGGGTCAGTGACAGCTTGGGGCCGAGTGCCTTTCTCGCGGCGTCGTAGCTTTCCCAGTCCCCTATATCGGGCAGTGAGGGAATGGTGATCAATTCGCCAAGGTCGAGACCCGCCAACGCGGCATCGACCATTTCATCGGCCTGCATCACGATTGCCTCGGGCAGGTGCGCCACCGGCAGGCCCGCCAGATCCCAGAAGTTCGTTGCGGTCGCGCCCGGAAGCACGGCTTGCACAACCACGCCGCTGTCCTTGAATTCCTTGTGCAGCGCCTGGGTGAAATTCACCACATAGGCTTTGGTGCCGCTGTAGGTGCCGTTCAGAACGTCGGGATTGAGCGCCACCATCGACGCGATATTGACGATGGTGCCGTTCTTGCGGGCGACGAAGGCAGGAGCTGCGGCCAGCGCCAGCCGCGTCAGCGCAACGACATTGAGTTGGATCATCGCATCCATCTGATCGGCGTCCGAGGTGAGGAGCGGTCCCGCAGAGCCGATGCCTGCATTATTGACCAGTGCCGTGATTGAAGGATCGATCTTCAGACGATCCTCAATGCGGCGCAGGTCGGCCTTTAAATTCAGGTCAGCAGGCAGCACCTCGATCTTGCGGCCGGTCTCCTTGGTCAGTTTGGCCGCAAGCGCGTCCAGCTTGGTCTTGTCGCGGGCGAGAAGAATGAGGTCGTAGCCGCGTCGTGCGAGGCGGTCTGCGTAAATTGCGCCGATGCCCGAGGAGGAGCCGGTGATGAGGGCGGTGCCCTTGGTGGTAGGCTGAGACATGATCGTTGACCTTTGTTTCGGGTGACGGGGCAAAGCCCGCCCTCACACAAACCTAGGACGTTGCGGTCATGTCTTAAATGTCATATATACCTCGTTTCAGGACGTTTCCAAAAAATCGGGAATGCAGGATATGAAACGCGTCGGCTTGGTGGTTTTTCCCGGATTTCAGATTCTCGACCTGGTCGCGATTTCGGTCTTCGAAGTGACCAATGCGACAGCGCCGGCTGCGATCTATGAGCTTCAGCTTCTGTCGGAGCGCGGCGGTCCGGTGATGAGTTCATCGGGCGTGCCGGTCGAGACCAGGCCTTTCAGCAAGGCGAAGTTGGACACTGTGCTTGTCACTGGCTGGCTGAACCCTCTGCCATCGTCGTCAGGACTGCTGAGCTATCTGCGTACAGCGGGCACGACGGCGCGCCGGATCGGAAGCATCTGCACCGGAGCGTTCATTCTCGCCGAAGCCGGTCTGCTCGACGGCCACCGTGCGACGACGCACTGGGCTTTTGCGCGTGACATGCAGGTGCAGTTTCCAAAGGTCAAAATGCAGGAAGACAAGATCTACGCCGTTGACGGACCGGTATGGACCTCCGCCGGCATGACGTCGTGCATCGATCTTTGTCTTGCGATGGTGGAGGACGATCTCGGCGCTCACGTTGCGCGCGATGTTGCCCGCAAGATGGTGGTGTATCATCGCAGGACCGGCGGACAGTCGCAGTTCTCGGCGCTGCTTGAACTGCAGCCGAAATCCGACCGCATCCAGGACGCGCTCGCCTTCGCGAAGACGAATCTCAAGAGTGAACTCTCGGTTGAAATTCTTGCCGATGCAGCCCGCCTCAGCCCCCGTCAGTTCAGCCGCGCGTTCCGTGCCGAAACCGGCCAGTCACCGGCCAAGGCTGTCGAGAATTTGCGTGTCGAAGCCGCGCGGATCTTGATGGAGGAAGCACAGCATCCCGTCGAGGTGATTGCGCGGGAAACAGGATTCTCCGATCCGGAGCGAATGCGGCGCGCGTTTCTCCGCGCATTCGGTCAGCCACCCCAGGCGATCAAGCGCGCTGCACGAATGGCCGCTGCTTAGGTCGCGCGTAGAGCTGCCATGCACGCGGTTTCTCTTCAAATGCAGAGAGGAGCATGGTCTGGTGGCGCCTCAAAATTCCTGTGCCGGAGGCTTTGCGTCATGTCTGCTTCGCTCTATTCCCCGCTTAAGGTCGGGCCGTATCAGCTCAGCCATCGTGTTGTCGATGGTGTCGAGATTCACGGCGCAAACGGCTACCTGCTCGAACAGTTTTTGCAGTCGCGCATCAACCAGCGGACAGATCAGTATGGCGGATCGATCGAGAACCGCGCCCGGCTGCTGTTGGAAGTGACCGATGCGGCCATCGGCGTCTGGGGTGCGGATCGCGTTGCCGTGCGTCTGTCTCCCTACGGTGTCGCGAACGATACCGGTGAGCCCGATCCGATGCCGCTCTATGGTCATGTCGTGAAAGCGCTTGGCACGCGCGGCCTCGCCTATCTGCATTTGATTGAGCCGCGCAGCAGTGGTGCTGGCCGTGCCGACGTCAATCATCAGAACGTGCCGTCGGCGATGGACTTGTTTCGGCCGCTCTGGCCCGGCGTTCTGATCACCGCGGGTGGCTTTACGCGCGAAGCAGCGGAGGATGCGGTTGCGTCAGGGAGGGCCGATGCGATCGCGTTCGGACGTCACTTCATCTCAAATCCGGATCTGCCCCAGCGCCTCAAGGAGAAGGCACCGCTGACACCCTACAATCGCGCGACGTTCTATGGCGGGGCAGAGACCGGCTACACCGACTATCCGTTTTACGAAAAGGCGTAACGGCGACTGTCTACGGATCGAGTTCGGTGTCCCAGTAGAGATAGTCGAGCCAGCTTTCGTGCAGATAGTTCGGCGGGAACAGCCGGCCGTTGCGATGGAGCTGGTGAACCGTCGGCGCAAATGGCGTCTGGCGAGGATACATCTTCGCCTGCGCCATGGTCATGTTGCCCTTGCGCAGGTTGCACGGCGAACAGGCCGCGACGACGTTTTCCCATGTGGTCTGGCCGCCGCGCGAGCGCGGGATGATGTGATCGAAGGTCAGATCGTCCTGTGACATGCAGTACTGGCACGAGAAGCGATCCCGCAGGAAGACGTTAAACCGGGTGAAGGCGGGATGCGTCGTCGGCTTCACGAACGACTTGAGCGAAACAACGCTCGGCAGCTGCATCTCGAAGGTGGGGCTGTGGACCGCGTGGTCGTAATTGGCGACGATATTGACGCGGTCGAGGAACACGGCCTTGACAGCATCCTGCCAGGACCAGAGCGAGAGTGGATAGTAGCTCAGCGGCCGGAAGTCCGCATTCAATACGAGCACCGGCCAACCGCCTTGTGACACATGTGCGTTCAAGTAACGCTCCTGGCCCCAACCCCAATTGGCTGCGAAGCAGCTTGGGATGACATACTACAGGCAGCGTGACGGGATTGTGAAGAGCGTTTCCGCTCACCTGCCGGTGAGCGCTGTGCCTCAATCGGCCATCGACAGCATGTGAGCTTGTGCCGGTTTTACGCGGCCTTTCAGCGTGTCGAGATAGATCTGCTGGACCGCGTCGGAACCCCGGCTTTCCACCACCTCGAGCTTCGGCCCCATCGCGGCGGTGAAGCCCGACCAGACCGCGCCGAATCGCTGATCGATTCCGCCGGGTCCCCATTCCTTGGCGCGCTTGCGAATCTGGTCCGGCGCGAAGAACCATGTCGGCTTGGCGCCGGGGAGCGAATCGTCGTCGGGTGCTGCGTCCTGATGGGTCAGGCCGACCCGGCCGCTATAGACCATCCGGTCGCCGAAGTGCTTGTGCAGCCGGGTGCGCAGATCGGGATTGCCCGCCATGTCGACAAAGGCAACGGGCTGCTGCGGCATCGATTCGATCTGGTCGTAAGTCACCACCTCGTCGTAGCAGCCCAGCGATGTGACGAAATCCCTGTTGCTGGGGGAGGTCAGCCCGATCACACGCACCGGCTTGCGATGGGTATGCAGCAGCCACGCGAGGCCGAATGCCGTCTTGCTCGATGCGCTGGAGAGAATGACGCTTTGCGCGCCGAAGAAATCCTTGTCGGCGAGAAAATCATCCACCAGAAACGACAGCATGAACAGCGGCCGCAGCAGTGCCTGATAGTCGCCGTTGCGGCCCTCGAAATCCGGATTTCCGGTCACGCGGGCATAAGCGTTATAGACCGGCGAGACGCCCTGCCGATGCGCGGCGGCATCGCGGAAGCCGCTCTTCTTCACGTCCGCCGCCTCGATCACGAGATGTGTTGCCATCGGCAGATAGCCGAACAGCACTTCGCCGGTGGCAATCTCCGGATGACGGGATTCGATCACCCGGCCGAATCCCCACACCGGAATGTTGCCGAATCCATCGGGGGCGGGAAACAGGTGCCAGTATTTCAACTGATCGCCGAGCATTGCGTAGGTGATGTTGTTGGCGGTGAAGGCGAAGCGTTCGACTTTCACCAGGAGACCGTCTTCCGGCAGTTGCGTGATGCCAGGGAGCGGTACCTCGACCAGCTTGCATGTTGCGAGGTCGTTGCGTCCGACGACGAACTGAGTGGATGATGTCATTTCCGTGCTCCCGCTTTTGTCGCTGACTTCTTGCGTAGCGCATTCTTCGCGATCTTCGCTGACGATTTTGCGACGCGGGATTTGTTTAAAACGCCTTTGGTGTTTGAAACGGGTTTTGCTTTTGCGGGCTTTTTCTTCGCCGTTGTCTTTGGAGATGCCGTTGAGGTTCCTGCGATCACGCCTTCGCGCTTCTTGATGGCATGATAATACGACCACCACAGATGCGCTGCTGCGCCACGCAGCGGACGCCACGGTTCTGCGAGCGGTTGCATCTCCTTGACGGTCGGGCGCGATTTCAGGCTGAGCCCGATCCGCATCGCTTCCTGAATTGCAAGATCGCCCGCAGGCCAAGCATCGCCATGACCAAGGCAGAACAGCAGATAGATGTCTGCCGTCCACGGGCCGATGCCGTGCAATTTTGTCAGCGTCGCGTGCGCAGCGTCGGCATCTTCTTCTGCGAGCACGTCGAGGTTGAGCCGCTCTTCGCTCAATTCGCGCGCGATGAATTTCAGCGATTTGATTTTCGCCGCAGAGAGACCAAGACGTCCGAGCCGGTCTGCGCGCGCACTCTTGAGCTTGTCGTGATGAAACGGATCGAACGTGGTGCTGACG
>CAZQMD010000046.1:0-23925 GCA_964594185.1 uncultured Afipia sp.
TCCTCAAGCTGTTCACGCTTTTGCCGATGGATGAGATCGCGAAGCTTGCCGCGCCCAAGGGCCAGGAAATCAACGAGCCCAAGAAAATCCTCGCAACCGAAGCGCCGGCGCCCATTCGTGGCCGCGAAGCGGCGGACTCTGCATCGGAGACCGCACGCAAGACTTTTGAGGAAGGCACCATCGCTGGTGACCTGCCCACACTGGAAATTCCCCGCGCCGAGCTCGATGCCGGTGCGCCTGCTCTTGGCCTTTTCGTCAAGGCTGGCCTTGTCGCATCGAACGGCGAGGCGCGGCGGCAGATCAAGGGCGGCGGCCTGCGCATCAACGATGCGCCGGTCACCGATGAAAAGATCAGCCTGACGCTGAAGGATCTGACGTCTGAAGGCGTGGTGAAGCTCTCAATGGGTCGCAAAAAGCATGTGCTGCTGAAGCCGGTTTAATCGGCCTAACTTCGGCGGATCATGGTCATCATGGTCGCCGACATGGTGGCGATCAGTTTTTCGCGGCCGTCATCGATCGCATACGCGCGGCCTTCCGAGACGACGAGCGTGCGTCCCGGCTTCACGACATTTCCAACAAAACGGAACGTCTGGCCTTTGGCAGGGGCCAGCAAATTGATCTTGAACTCGACGGTGAGAATATCCGCGTGTGCAGGCATCAGCGTGTAAGACGCCAGCCCGCAGGCAGTATCAAGTCCGGCAGAGACAACGCCGCCATGCAGGAAGCCGTTCTGCTGCGAGAATTTTGCATCATACGGCATTTGCAATTCAAGCGTCCCAGGCTCTATCCGGGCTAACATTATTCCGAGCGTCGCCAGCGCCGCCTGGCCCGCGAAGGTCTTGCGCACGCGCGTTTCGTAATCGGGATCCTGAATCTGAAACGTGTTCATGGCTGATGGGGCGATGAAAAGTCGGCAGGAGTGGTTTGCCGCCCGGTGTTGAAGTCGAAAATCTTGCGGAACACGCCTGGCGCCATCGCCGAGATCGGATTGACGCGCAAGACCGGCGCGCCGGGCGTCCCCACCACTTCATAGGTGATACCGATCAGGCCCTCGTTGCTTCCGCCGCCGAGGAACAATCCGACAATCGGAATCTGTCCGAACATGTTGTTCAGGCCGTAAAGCGGAACGAAGGTGCCGCTCATCTTCACCTGATTGAGCGGGTAATCGATAAATCCTTCGATGGTCGCGCCGATAGTCGGACCGCGCAGAACGCCGTCCTTCACCCGCAACTGTCCGCTCTGCCGCGTGAACTCTGCGCGCATACCGGAGAATGCCACGCCCTGCGAATTTGCGTTCGGCGCGTTGGCCACGGCCCGGTCAAGCGCCGCCTCGCCCTTGATGGTGAAGTCGCGGACGTTCAACAGCCCTTCCTGCGGCGAGCTATCCGACGTCGGCGGATCGATCGCCAACCACATCTTGCCGCCATTCATCTTGGCGTAGGTATCCGAGAAACGGAAAAACGCGCCTGCGTCGTTCGTCTCGAGATACATCACGTCGCGTCCCTGCCCGCGCCCGCGTATATCGCCGATCACCGGCGTATCGCGTCCAAGCTTGCCGTTAAGCGTGAACGATTTGATCGTTCCCCCGCGCCGCGTGAGTTTCAGATCGATGCTGCGAACGGCTTCACCATAGAAGCCAGCCAGCGCGCCGAGCTTGGCGTCAATGTCGATGTCGAAGTTCTTGGATTTTTCCTTCGCGCTCTGATCCCGTCCTGACATCGCGCTCTTGATAAAGCCGCGGCCGTCGAACACTTCACCGCGCATGGTGACTTTGAGCATACCGTCGGGCTGCCGTTCGGCTTTCAGGTTTGCCTTGTCACCTTCCGATGGAGAAAATGTCGGGAACGACGCGTTCACCAGATCGTTCTTCTCGTCGATTTCCAGCGATCCCTTGATCGACGTGCCGTTGCCATCGACCACGATGTCCTCAAAGCGCGTACCCTGAGGCTTCTGAACGACATTGAACGTCATCTTGGTCGTCTTGCCCGCAAGTTTTGTCCAGCCCGGCAAAAGGTTATCGATGCGGGCGGCGGTCAGATCGGCTTCGACGCCGAAGCGGTTGTCGCGATTGTCACCCTCATTGCCTGCAATCTTGCCTGTCAGCTTGATCGGAATGGCACCGCTGATGCTCGATCCAAGATCGACCCCGAGACGCGCACGCGCGGCATCATCAAGCGTTGCAGCGACGCGAACATCGGCGTCTCCGTCGCTGTTCTTGCGATAGTCGAGAGACGCAGGCTGTCCGGCAATCTTGACGTCGCCTTTCACGCGATAACCCTGATTGTCGGCGACGACCTTGAGGTTATTTGCCTCGAGCTTCTGATTCATCGCCAATTTATCGACGGCCAGCGCACCGAGATCGAGATTGATGGAATATGTCGTGTCGGCCTTGGTCAGCGCATTCTTCAACGGCATCGCAAGCGTGACGATCGCCGATACCGTGCCCTTGCTTGAATTGGGATCGATCACCGTGTCGCCGGCTTCGCGCAGCCGATCCGATTGCAGGATCTCGGCAGCCGCCGGAACCGGTCCGTCAACGCGAAAACGCACCTTGGTCGGCGCGGGCTTCGGCGCAAGATCCGGCACCTCGAATGTGAGATCGGAAATGTTCAACCGTCTGCCGGCCGGCGTATCAACCGTTCCCTGACCCACGTTGATGTTGACGGTGCGTCCGCTGACGCGGCCCTTCATGTCGCCATCACGAACCAGCGGCATATCGTCGACCGGTTTGATGGTGAGGCCGGTCGCGAGAAAATTCACGGACAGACCATCGTCCGGGATGGGCGGTCCGCCACGAACCAGCGTATGCACAGGAGCATTCACAGCCACATCGAGCCGCTGCAGGTTTCCGCGATCGACACGCTCGGTGATCCACTCACGGACTTCCGGCACGATCAGGACGGGCCAGATACGCTTGAGCACAGAGACCGGCATCGGCGTCGCTGCCATTCCGAGCGTCAATCGCGGCTCGCCTGAATAGTCGATGCTGCCGGAACCCGCGACACCGATTTCGCCATTGCTGATATCGCACTGGGTCAGGAGCACACGCCGGTTGTCGGTATCGAACCGTACCCGGATCGCGATGCGATTGAAGATCGACGGCGCCTCTCCCGCTTCGCCCGCCAGCAGAATCGTTCCGCCGCTTAGACCAAGCTGCCAGTTCGGAATGCTGTCATTCGGCGCCTCAAGATGCGCCATCAAGGTGATGCGGTTGGCGCCGGCATAAACATGAAATGGCGCGACCAGGACGCGGCGGCTGGCATCCCATTCCAGCCGCGCATCGGCGTGATCGATGACCATCGGATAATCGGGAACGTTGAGATCAACGATGGTGCCTTTGCCCGAAACGATCTCGCCACGGAAATAAGTCGGAAGGCCGTCGCGGCCGATTTCGCCCTTGAACTCGCCGCTGAGCGGCATGTCCGCCGCGTAGGTGAAATCCTTCAGACGTGCTGCAAGCAGCAGGTTGTTGGTCGGCACCTTGTTGGCGCTGATCTCGACGGAGCGAACGCCGTTGGACGGTGCACCAATCGCGACCTTCAGTTCCCAGCCGTTCTTGCCCTCTTCGCCGACGCTGAGCGCGACACCGCCACCCAAGGGCCGCCGCAGGCTCATGCTGATATTCGAGAAGTTGATGGTGCCGCCGTTGCGCTGGTCCTCAACCGTCAACACGCCATTGCGCAACCCGATTTCGTTGAGGCTTTTTCCATCGAGTCCGTTGGCGCTCAGACTGTCGAGCCAATCGAGTGCTGCGATCAATCCGCCTGCGCCATTCGCAGTCGCAGCCGACGAAGCCGGTATGGTTGGCGGCGGTGCCGGCGATGCCTGGAATGGCAAAGGCGGTGGAACGGATACGGCCTGCGGTGCAGGCTTCACAGGAACCTTTCCCGTAGCGAGCGGACTGTTGCTCTGTCCCGTCGAAACAATCACGCGGCCATCGGGTGTGATCCGGACTGCAAGTTCGGCCCCCACAAGCCTGAGCGTTTCGGCGCGAAGCCGCCCGGTGAGCAGCGCCATGCCGGACAACCGCACTTCGGCCTTCGGGGCACTCGCGACGATGTTGCGTGAATGATCCCGCACCACGATGTCACGCAGCCGGACAGCGATCCGGATACGGCCGGCACGCTCGATCTGGGTGCCGCCGACTTCAACGGTGTGATCGTGTCCAAGATTTTCTTCGATCGCCGATGCAAGCCACGGCGTCACAATGTCGAGATTGACCGGCCCCGCACCGAGCCGCAGCCATAGCGCGCCGAACGCCGCGCCAAAAACAACGCCCAACGACATCAGGACAATGGCAGTCCGCCTGAGCCATGGACTGCCTCCGCCGCCCCTGCGGCGCAGCCTGCGAAACCAGTCCGTCAACCGATGAATGCCGATGCTTGGCCGATTGAGAAGCTTCACCGCCCGATCGCACGCGGCATCGTCGTGATGATTCCATTCGGAATCATCCCAATGCCGATGCTCGTCTGCAGCCTTTGCAAAGGCTTTCTGGGGCTCTGATCTCGGCATTGCCTCTCGGATCGTGGTGTCAGCCTGGTCGAGCCGCCGGGCGTCAAAGCGTGAAGTTGGAGACTCGCTCCGTCGGTATCCTGCCAGACTAAATGCCCAGTCTTAGTTTATCGTTTTATCGGTCGTTCGAGCGGGGCCTGAGAAAGTCGTTAAATTCAATAAATTGGTTGTTCAGCATACCTCGGGGACGTCAGATTTGCCCAGCCGAAGAAGTTCGCTTTGATGGTCCGATTGCGGTTCTCGTGATTCCCTAAATACCCCGCCGAAAGCGACGAAAGGAAGGCGTATGTCCAAGAAAACGCGTAAGAAATCGTCCAAATCGCCACCAAAGGCCGCAGGCAGAAAAACGAAAGCCGCCAAGCGGCCGGCCGCCAAAGCGGTCGCCGGTAAATCCGCAAAAAAGACTGCGGCCAAACGACCTGCAGCGAAGATTCCGGCAGCCAAAAAGACTCTGGCGAAGATTGCCAAAAATCCCTCTGCAAAGTCTTCCAAACCTGCAAGCAAGCCTGTTCCCGTGCTCTCCGAAGGCCAATCGGCCCCAGCATTCACTCTGCCACGCGACGGCGGACAGACCGTGTCACTGGGAAGCTACGCCGGGCGCAAGCTTGTGATCTTCTTCTACCCCCGCGCCGACACTCCGGGCTGCACGCTGGAAGCCATCGCCTTCAGCCGCCTTGCCGATGATTTCGCCGACACTGGAACCGCCGTTCTTGGCGTGTCGGCCGATCCGCTGACCAAGCAGGATGCCTTCAGGGACAAGCACGACCTGACCGTGCCCCTTGTATCGGACGAAACGCTCGGAATGCTGAAGGCCTATGGCGTCTGGGGCGAAAAATCGTTGTATGGCAAAACCTTCATGGGAATTTCTCGGACAACGGTTCTGGTGGATGCCGACGGCAAGGTCGCGAAAATCTGGCGCAATGTCAGGGTCGAAGGGCATGCCGATGCGGTACTGGCGGCGGCGCGCGACATCTAGGATGTAATCCAGCTTCGCTGAATCACACCCGTCGCCTATCTGTTGTTTGGGCATGATCTCCGAAAACCGGTTTCCACTTTTCGGGCTCGTGCCCTAGCACTTCGCTACCATTTTCCGAAAATTAACCATGAAGGGTTCAAATCAGCCTCCGTAATTGAGCCGTCCGGATACGTCCGGTGGCGCGGGAGTCCTGATGTCGAACCGTTCTGCCCACCACCCCAATCATCACCCTCAGCACCACCACGGTCATGATCACCATGCCCGGGCGCCGCAGCGGCGCCCGGCGCATCACCGCCCGGACCGCAACGGATATACCATCGTCCATCACGGCAAGGCTGTGCGGTTTGGGCCGGTCGTGTTCTGGATTGTCGTGGGATCAGTTGTCGTCATGGGCGCATGGTCAGCGGCGACGGCGACCTATTTCGCATTTCGCGACGACGTGCTGACACGGCTGATCGCCCGTCAGGCCGACATGCAGTATGCCTATGAAGACCGGATCGCCGAGTTGCGCGCCCGCGTTGACCGCACCACCAGCCGCCAGTTGCTCGACCAGGAGCAATACGATCAGAAACTCAACCAGATCATGCGACGTCAGGCGCTGCTTGAATCGCGCGCCGCTGCACTCAACGGCATGCCAGATACGACGCCGACCGGCTCGATCAAGCCGACTGCGCGCGGACCGCAGGCGACAGACGCCAGCGCACCCGCCGGAATGCCTAAGCCCTCGCCGATCAGCGATACCGTGATCTTCGTGACACCGCCCGATCGCGAAGCGCGGCTTGAATCACGTACTCCCGCAAGCGCCCAGCCCCGGACGGAATTCGCAAAGGCCAACGGTGTCGACAGCGTGCTGACGAACCTGAACTCTGCGCTCGACAAGGTCGAGGGCCGTCAGGTCGCCGCACTCACGTCTGTCGAGGGAAGCTACGAATCGCGGATGCGCCGGATGCGCGGACTGATCACCGATCTCGGACTCGACATGGCGCAACTCGAAGCCGCGACACCCAAGGGCGGAATGGGCGGACCGTTCATCCCGGTCGCCAAGCCATCGTCCGATGCCAGCGCATTCGACCGCCAATTGTACCGGATCAATTTGAGCCGCGCGCAGGTCGATAAACTCACGCGTACCCTGTCGCTGGTGCCTTATCGCAAGCCGGTCGTCGGCAATGTCGAATTCTCATCCGGCTTCGGCGTGCGCAGCGATCCGTTTCTGGGCCGCCCCGCGATGCACAGCGGACTGGATTTTCGCGCCTCGACCGGCGATCCGGTTCGTGCGACGGCCAATGGCAAAGTCATCAATGCGGGATGGAGCGGCGGTTATGGTCGCATGATCGAGATCGATCATGGCAATGGCCTGTCCACGCGTTACGGACATCTCTCGGCGATCAACGTAAAGGTCGGGCAACAGATTACGATCGGTCAAGTGATCGGCGAAGTCGGCTCGACGGGGCGCTCCACCGGCCCTCACCTGCACTATGAAACGCGGATCGATGGCGACGCTGTGGACCCGCAGAAATTCCTGCGCGCCGGGGTGCGGCTGACGCAGGGATAAAGCCAATCAGACTGGCCCCGACCGGCTGAACAGACGGAACACGCGCCCGTCCATGACCAGCAGCGCGCTTGCGATCACCACCGCACCGACGATCTCCCGCGCATCGATCCTTTCGCCCAGAAAAAAGTAACCGAGCAGAATGGCGCTGACGGGAACAAGAAGCGTCACTAGCATCACATTGCTGGCGCCTGAACGCCCGATGATCTGAAAAAACAGAATGAAGGCCAGCGCTGTCGACAGCGCTGCAAGGCCCAGGACTGCCAGCCATGTGACCGGTCCCGGCATCTGCAATTGCCACGGGTGATCGAAGACACTGGCAAGAACCAGCATCATCAGCGCCCCGGAGGCTAATTGAAAGGTTGCAGCTCCGATGGGTGGAGCGCCGGCCAGCTTTCGCCTCGCCCACAGGGCAGAAAATCCAAAACAGGTCGTAGCGCCGAGGCAGAGTGCAATGCCTATGGTCTGCTTCGAACCTATATCGAATTCAAATCCCTTGAGAATGATGACGCCGCATAGTCCCAGCAGAACGCCCGCTACACGGCGAAGGATCAACCGTTCTTCCCCGAAGGCCGCGGCCACCAGAACGGTGAATACCGGCGTGGTGGCATTCACCACCGCTGCCGTCCCACCGGGAATGTAGGTTTGTCCCATCACGATCAGCGAGAACGGGATGACGTTGTTGATCAGCGCCATGACCGCGTAAGGCCACCAGCCTGAGATCCCCCTGGGAAAAGGAATGCGGTTGATCCGCAGCACAGGCAGCAGAATGAGCGTCGCGAGCGACAGGCGAATCCAGACCAGCGTAAGCGGCGGCAATTCCTTCAGCGCCACGCCGGTGAAGAAAAAGGTCCCGCCCCAGAGAACAGATAGAAACACAAGGCGCGACCAATCGCGCTCGTCCATCCGCAGTTCGGTCTCGGTGAGTCGCTCCTGCACTACAGCCATGGTGCAGAGAAATACGCGACGAACTTGCCAGCGACCACCCGCTTCCCGGCAACCCGGCTCCGCGTCTGGAGCGCTTTCAAGCGACGTGAATACCGGCTCGCGTCAAGCAGACGCGACAAATCGAGCGCGCTAGTCTACGTCCTCGATCGCGCCGGGCGTGGTGCCGAACGCCTTCTGCGCCAACGTCGCGGCCATGAACTCGTCGAGATCGCCGTCGAGCACGCCCTGGGTGTCGGACGTCTGCACGCCTGTGCGCAGGTCCTTCACCATCTGATACGGCTGCAACACGTAGGATCTGATCTGATGGCCCCAGCCGATATCGGTCTTGGCGGCCTGATCCGCCGCGGCTTTTTCTTCGCGCCTCTTCAGTTCGATCTCGTAGAGGCGCGCACGCAGCATGTCCCAGGCCTGGGCCTTGTTCTTGTGCTGAGACCGTCCCGCCTGACAGACGACGGCAACGCCGGTCGGAATGTGCGTCAACCGCACCGCGGATTCGGTCTTGTTGACGTGCTGACCGCCCGCGCCGCCGGAACGCATGGTGTCCACGCGAACGTCGGACTCCGCGATGTCAATCTTGATTGAATTATCGACGACGGGAAAAATCGCTACGCTCGAAAACGACGTGTGCCGCCGCGCGTTGGAATCGTAAGGCGAAATGCGCACCAGCCGGTGCACGCCGGCTTCGGTCTTCAGCCAGCCATAGGCATTGTGGCCGCTGATCTGGATGGTCGCCGACTTGATGCCTGCTTCTTCGCCCTCGGTTTCTTCGAGGTATTCGACCTTGAAACCGTGCTTCTCCGCCCAGCGCGTATACATGCGCAGCAGCATCGATGCCCAGTCCTGGCTCTCGGTGCCACCGGCACCGGCATGAACTTCAAGATAGGAATTGAACTTATCGGCCTCACCGGACAGCAAAGCTTCCAGCTCTTGCCGTGCGACGTCCTTCTTCAGCGCCTTGAGCACATTCTCGGCTTCGAGAACGACACTCTCGTCGTTCTCGGCCTCGCCGAGCTCGATCATCCCGATCTGATCTTCAAGCTCGCGCTCGGTCTTGCCGATCCCAGTAAGCTGGCCCTCAAGCGAGGTCCGCTCCTGCATCAGCTTCTGAGCCTTTTGCGGATCGTTCCAGAGATTGGGGTCTTCGGCGAGAGCGTTCAGTTCGGCGAGACGTGCCGTGGCAGCATCGACGTCAAAGATGCCTCCTCAGCAGCCCGACTGACTGCTTGATCTCTTCAACAAGGCGTTCGATTTCAGGACGCATGACAATTCCAGCTTGCGGTCTGGACCGCGATTCAAAAGACGACAGGGATGTAGCGGCTGACGGCGGTCAGCGCAACGTGGCGAGTTGCGCTAGTGTTAGTAGAGACCACCTGTCCCCGGCCGGAAGATCGCCCGATCCGCATCCGGCGAAACACCCTGCGAGCGGCCGTCCGCATCGGCAACGCCGATAACCGAGTAATTGTCAGGCGGCGCGGTGCCGGGCTTGAAGGCTTCGAGAATGGTCCTGCCGCTGTCGCCCGGACCCGCACGCATGCCGGACTTGGCATCGACGCGGATCAGCTTGATACCGGCGGGAACCTTGAATGGCACCGCAGGCTTGTCGGCAAGCGCAAGCTTCATGAAGTCCTTGACCACCGGCGCAGCCAGATGACCGCCGGTGCCGCCACGTCCGAGGTTACGCGGCTTGTCGTAGCCGATGTAAACGCCGACCACGAGATCGGGCGAGAAGCCGATAAACCACGCGTCCTTCTCGTCGTTGGTGGTGCCGGTCTTGCCGGCGATCGGCTTGCCAACTTCACGCAGAACCGTCGCGGTACCGCTCTGCACGACGCCCTCCATCATGGAAGTGATCTGGTAGGCGGTCATAGAATCCAGCACCTGCTCGCGGCGATCCACCAGCGACGGCTCCGGCTGATTCTTCCAGACATCGCCGCCATCACAGCCGCGGCACTCGCGCTGGTCGTGCTTGAAGATAGTGTGACCGTAGCGATCCTGAATGCGGTCGATCAGCGTCGGTTTCACGCGCTTGCCGCCATTGGCGAACATCGAATACGCGGTGACCATCCGCATCACCGTCGTCTCGCCCGCACCGAGCGCATACGACAGATAATTCGGCAGATCGTCGTAGATGCCGAAGCGTTTGGCGTATTCACCAATCAGCGGCATGCCGACATCCTGCGCCAGACGCACGGTCACCGTGTTGAGCGACCGGATCAACGCGTTGCGCAGTGTGGTTGGGCCATAATACTTGCCGGTCGAATAGTTTTCCGGACGCCACACACCCGCACCCTGCCCCTGATCGATTTCGATCGGAGCGTCCACGACAACGGTTGACGGCGTGTAACCGTTGTCCATCGCGGTCGAATAGACAATCGGCTTGAATGACGAGCCGGGCTGACGATAGGCCTGCGTCGCGCGGTTGAACTGGCTCTGATCGAACGAGAAACCGCCGACCATGGCCACCACGCGGCCAGTCCACGGGTCCATCGCAACCATCGCGCCGGACACTTCCGGCGTCTGACGAAGGCGATACTGCCCTTCGATCTTGTTCCCGTCCTTGTCCAGCAGCGGATCGACATAGATCACATCGCCCGGCGACAGCACCTGCGTCACGGCGGTCGGCGTCTTGAAACGGTTCGGACCCGCAGCGGGCTTGGCCCAGCGCACGCCTTCCAGCGAGATCAGGCCGGTGTCGCGTGTCTTGGAGACCGCACCGCCAAGTTCGCGGCCAGGCTGAAAGCCGATCCGCGCCGACTGATCGCTGGTTTCCAGCACCACAGCCATCCGCCAAGGCGAGATGTCTGAGAGCGATTTGACTTCCGCCAGCTTCACGCCCCAGTCGCCGCCAATCTCGATCTTGTTCGGCGCACCGCGAAAGCCCTGAGCTTCATCGAACCTGACAAGGCCGGCCACCATCGCCTTGCGCGCCATCATCTGAAGCTTGGGGTCGAGCGACGTGCGGACCGAAAGACCGCCTTCATAAAGCTTCTTCTCGCCGTAGCGCTCGAAGATGTCGCGGCGAACTTCCTCGGCGAAATACTCGCCTGCGAAGATGTGCGCGGCGTTGGAACGCGACGTCACATTCAGCGGCTCCTTGCGCGCGGCAACGGCATCGGCCTGCTTGATCCAGCCGTTTTCAGCCAGCCGGTCGATCACGTAGTTCCGGCGTTCAATGGCTCGGTCACGATTGCGGACCGGATGCAGGCTCGACGGCGCCTTCGGCAACGCAGCCAGATAAGCGGCTTCGGCGATGGTCAGTTCGTTCACCGACTTGTCGAAATAGACCAGCGATGCTGCGGCAATGCCGTAAGCGCTCAAACCGAGGTAGATTTCGTTGAGATACAGCTCAAGGATCTTGTCCTTGGTGTACGTGCGCTCGATGCGCATCGCCAGCAAGGCTTCCTTGATCTTGCGATTGAACGACACTTCATTCGTCAGAAGGAAGTTCTTCGCGACCTGCTGGGTGATCGTGGATGCGCCCTGCGGGCGACGGTTGGAGCCGTAGTTCTGTGCGTACAGAACAGCGGCGCGGGCCATGCCGGTGAAATCGATACCGCCATGCTCATAGAAATTCTTGTCTTCAGCCGCGAGGAACGCGTTGATGACGGGCTTCGGAATCGCCTGGATCGGCAGATAGAGGCGGCGTTCCTTGGAATATTCGCCGAGCAACGCGCCGTCAGCGGCATGAACGCGCGTCATCACCGCCGGCTCGTAATCCTGCAACTGGGAATAATCCGGCAGATCCTTGGAAAAGTGCCAGATCGCGCCTGCTACGGCGGCAACGCCGACAAGGAACACGATCGTACCGGCCGCGAACAGAAAGCCCATGAACCGCAACAGCAAGCGCATCGTCAGTATCCGTCGTTAGCGTCTGGCGCGATCATGGCGCACACCGGAGATTCCGAACGGGACTATACCATTCGCCGCCGCCGGGCGTGGCCGATTCTGATCCGTTCCGCGATGAAATCCTATAGAGCCGTGGCTGTGGCCAAACTAGGGCCTTGGCGGCAATTGCGCTGCGAATTCAAGCCGAAGGCGGTTATTTCGAAGCCCCGGCGGAAATCACGCGCTTCCCGAGAAAGGCATCCACGGCCTGCGCGACGGAACCGACAGTCCGTGACCGCCAGTTTTCGGAGACCAAATGCTGAAGGTCGTCCTTGTTGGAAACATAGCCAAGCTCGACCAGCACGGACGGAACATCATGCGCCTTGAGGACTTTGAAGCCCGCCGACTTCAACGGATGTTTGTGCATCCGGGCCACGGTCTTCATCTCGTTGGCGAGAGTCTTTGCAAAACGATTTGAAAATGCTCGTGTCTCTCGCTGCGTAAGATCTATCAGGATATCGGCCACCTCCGCCGGCTCTTCCGTCAGATTGATTCCCGCGATGGCATCGGCCTTGTTTTCCGCTTCAGCCAGCCGTTCGGCTTCCGCATCGGAGGCGCGATCTGAAAGCGTGTAGATCGTGGCACCCTGCGCATCGCCCTCCCGCTTGGGCAGCGCGTCAGCGTGGATTGAGATGAACAGAGACGCCATATGGCTGCGCGCAATTTTCACGCGTTCGCCAAGCGGGATGAACGTGTCGTCATCGCGTGTCATCACCACGCGGAACTTGCCGCTCTTTTCAATCCTGTCGCGCAACGCCTTGGCGAAGTCCAGGACCAAGGTTTTCTCGGCCTCTCCCGTCGCGGCCTGGGTACCATTGTCGACGCCGCCATGACCGGGATCAATCACAATGACCGGCCGCGAGTCGGCAGTCTTGGCGGGGCCGGTTGCGCCCGTAGTTTCCGAGGACCCGGCGTCCGCGATCGCAGGACGCAATTGAATCTTGTCGTCCCCCGCGTGGGACACCTTGAAGGCGGCGGGCTCAACGGCGGCAAGTTCGACCACAAGCCGGGCCGGCTGGCCGTTCGCCGCGTCGATGACATGAGCCTTTTCGATCTTCGCCGGACCGGTCAGGTCGAAAACGACGCGTGAACCGCCGGGCATCACCAAGCCATAGCGGAATGCTCGGATCAGTCCCCGCCCAGAGGCTCCGGTCCCAGCGGGCAGATCAAAGGTCACCTGGGGAATATCGACAACGACGCGGTATGGATCGCCGAGCACGAAGGCGCGCACATCGATCTTGCGGTCGAGGTCGATAATAAAGCGCGTCTGTTTGTTATCGCCCGCCACGCGCACGCCGGAGGCGACTGGAAGGGCCTGCGCAACTTTCGGCTGTGGCGGTTGGGATTCGACGGCATTGGCGGCTGGAATTGCGGAACACAGAAATGCTGCACCGCACACCAAAGAAGCGGCCAAAAATGCGCGATATTTCCTGTGGCTCATCGATAAATCCGCAGCCTCCGGGCACCTCATACCGCAATAGAACCGCACAGTTAACGACAGCTTACCGAACCGGCGACGATTGCCGCGCTGTGTTGCAGCGCTGTGACGCTTCCCTTGCCAGAGGGCGACGTTCGACGTATGTATGAGGGGCTGACGGTTTAAACTTGCGGTTGTGTCGCGTTCAGCTTCCCGGTGCAGCGCCAGTTCCTCGCATACAGTTAGAGGTTCCAGCGCACCTTCCGACCCTCCACAGCCAGCGCAGCGCGCGGCTGATACGGAGCGGCGGTTACCAGCCCGAGCGGCTACTCCCATAACCGGCGACCGCTGCTGCAAGGCAGCGGACCATCGAGAGCCAGCGCGCGTCCTGCGCCGCGTTGGCACTGCCAGCAACGAACCGCTGGCGACGTCGGCGGCAGAATACGGCGGCGCTTTGCCGCCCAATGAATTAAACGGGCCGACGCTTGATGCGCCAGACTCTATTGCCGAACGGGATCGGTCAGAAGATCCCATCGACGCCAGCATCGATACGACGCGAATCTTTTCCGCGTCGCGTTTCGCTGACGTCGCGATCGGCACGGTGCCTCGGGCGGCGTTTTGGCCTTCCCCTCACCCCCGAATCAGGTGGACCGTTACGAACCCCGGCCATGCGCCCTGCGCTGGCCGCCGAACGTATCGTTCGCCGTCATGAGCTCCAAAATGCCCAACAAAATGTTGATCGATGCGACCCATCCGGAAGAGACCCGGGTGGTCGTGGTCCGCGGCAATCGCGTCGAGGAATTTGATTTCGAGTCTGCCCAGCGCAAGCAACTGCGCGGCAATATCTATCTCGCCAAAGTCACGCGCGTTGAGCCGTCGCTGCAGGCCGCCTTCATCGAATACGGCGGCAACCGTCATGGCTTCCTGGCCTTCAGCGAAATTCATCCCGACTACTATCAGATCCCGGTCGCCGACCGTCAGGCCCTGATCGAGGCCGACGAGCGCGCGCACCGCGAAGCCGAGGAAGAGAACGAAAATCGCGCCAGCCGTCGGCGGTCGCGCCATCGCAGTTCCCGCCGCCGCGACCGTGGCGAGCGTGTGCAGAGCGAGGTTGTCGAAGGCGCAAGCCCCGAGACCGACTCACAGCCGCAGGATGCCGCGCAGGTCGGCGACCATGCGCCCGACTATCCGCATGATGCAGAAACGACGCATCATGATGACCACGGCCACAACGAACACGATCAAGTCGCCCATGCGCACGATGATCATGATCACGACGATCACAGCCATGACAACCATGGTCATGATGCGCATGATCATGACGACAAGCCCCATGCCGAGCCGGTCAGCGAGGAAGCTCCAGTCGCATCCGCGACCGGTGGCGATACCCACGCGACGCACGATCATCCGCATGATGACCACAGCCACGACGACCAGCCGCATCATCATGAGACGGCCGACGAGGCCCATGCCGAAGAACCTGTCGCGTTTGGTGATGAGCATCATGACGATCATCACGCCGACGATGCGGACGGCGAGGATGACGAAGACGGCGACGACGCCGAAGAAGAAGTCGTCGAGTCGGTCGGCGGCGATGACGTGCTCGAGGAAGTGCCGGAGCGCGCCTTCCGTCCGCGCCGCCAGTACAAGATTCAGGAAGTCATCAAGCGCCGCCAGGTGATGCTGGTTCAGGTCGTGAAGGAAGAACGCGGCAACAAGGGCGCTGCGCTCACGACTTACCTCTCCCTCGCCGGGCGTTACGCCGTTCTCATGCCGAACACCGCACGCGGCGGCGGCATCAGCCGCAAGATCACGTCGGCGCAGGACCGCAATCGGCTCAAGGATGTGGTTCAGGATCTCGACGTGCCGGAGGGCATGGGGATCATCCTGCGCACCGCAGGCGCGTCCCGCACCAAGCCCGAGATCAAGCGCGACTTCGAATATTTGATCCGGATGTGGGAAACCGTCCGCGACACCACGCTCAAGTCACAGGCCCCCACCCTCGTTTACGAGGAAGGCTCGCTGATCAAGCGCTCGCTGCGCGATCTCTATAACAAGGAAATCGACGAGGTTCTGGTGGCCGGTGAAGCCGGATTTACCGAAGCCCGCGACTTCATGAAGATGCTGATGCCGAGCAACGTGCGCGCGGTGAAGCAGTATCGCGACGGCCAGCCGCTGTTCTCACGCATGGGCGTGGAAAGCCAGCTGGACGCAATGTTCTCTCCGACGGTGACGCTGCGATCGGGCGGTTACATCGTTATCAACCAGACCGAGGCGCTGGTCTCCATCGACGTGAACTCGGGCCGTTCGACCCGCGAGCACCATATCGAGGACACTGCACTCAAGACCAACCTCGAAGCTGCCGAGGAAGTCGCGCGCCAGCTCCGGCTGCGCGATCTCGCCGGTCTGATCGTCATCGACTTCATCGACATGGACGAGAAGCGGAATAACCGCGCAGTCGAGCGCAAGCTCAGCGACTGCCTGCGGCAGGATCGCGCCCGCATCCAGGTCGGACGCATCTCGCATTTCGGCCTGCTGGAAATGTCGCGCCAGCGCATCCGCGCCAGCGTACTGGAAAGCTCCACCGAGCCTTGCCCGCATTGCGGCGGCTCCGGTCACGTTCGATCGGTCTCGTCCGTCGCGCTGCAATTGCTGCGCGGCCTCGAAGAAACCCTGATGAAGGGGCCGACCCACAACCTCACGGTGCGCACCCGCACCGACGTTGCGCTGTACGTGCTGAACCACAAGCGCGGCCATCTGCGCGATCTGGAAAGCAGTTTCAAGGTCACGCTGGCGGTGATCGCCGATGCGACGATCAGCGGGCAGCAGTCCTTCGTGATCGATCGCGGCGAAGCGGTGCATACGCTCGAAGCCGCCAAGGCGATCCTCGCCGCGCAACTCGCAGCGGCCCCAACCGTGGTCGAGGACACTTACGACTACGGCGACGATGAAACGTTCGAAGCTGAAGCCGAGTTCGAAGGCGACGATGACGCCGAGGGCGAAAGCGACGGCGATGAAGCCCAGTCCGCCAACAGCCCTGCGGAAGGCGAAGAAGGTCCGCGCCGCAAGCGCCGCCGCCGTCGGCGCGGTCGTGGCGGCGAAGCCCGTGAAGGCGCACAGGCCGGTGAGCGCGGTGAAGCGCCAGGCATTGCACCGCAGGACGATGCTGTCGGCGAAGCCAATGACAATGATGAAGGCGACGACGAGCAGGATGAACAGAACGGCGAAGCCCGCGCCGATCAGGGGCCGAATGGCGAGCGTCGTCCGCGCCGCCGGGGCCGCCGTGGTGGCCGTCGCCGTCGTGGCAACGGCGAAGCCGGCCAGAGCGAAGGAGCTCAACCGGGTGAAGGCATCGTCTCAACGATCGCTGACGATCTCGATCCGCCGGTCGAGTCCGAATCCGCCGAAGCGGTGGCCGATCTCTCCGCACCTGCAGAACCTGTCCGTGTGGAAACTTCCGTCCCGGCTCCTCAGCCTGAAGCCGAACCCGTGTCGCATCATATCGCGACCCCGGACGACGCTGACGCAGCGCCGCGCAAGCGCTCGACCGTTCGCGAGAAGGTGAGCTTCTTCTTCGGGGAATCTCCGAAAGCAGAACCCGCACCTGCGCCGGTCGAAACGACGCCGGTTGCGTCAAACGAGCCGACGCCTTCCGAGCAGCCGAGCGAACAGGCTGCGCCGCGCCGTGCGGGCTGGTGGCCGCGCCGGGGCGAATAAGCGTTAGCTGTTATTCAAAAGAAAACGCCCGCTTCGGAGCGGGCGTTTTTTATTGGATTGTCGTTTTGCCGATCAGCCCTTGGCCAGCCAGCGGGTGATCCGCGCGACCGCTTCGGTGATCTCCTGCGTCGAGCGCGAATAGGAAAAGCGCACGAAGGACTTTCCGTGAAACGGATCGAAATCCACGCCCGGCGTCGCAGCCACATGAGCCTGCTGCAACATGGCCTTGGCGAATTCGAAACTGTCGGAATTGAACTTTGAGACATCCGCGTAGAGATAAAACGCGCCGTCCACTGGCAGGAACTCGGTCAGGCCGACTTTCGGCAGGCCGTCGATCAGGATACGCCGGTTCTCTTCATAGCCGTGCTTGATCACATCCATCTCGGCGCAACCGTCAAATGCTGCTTCCGCCGCGATCTGCGACAGCGTCGGCACCGAGATCGACAGGTTCTGCTGGAGCGTTTCGACGGATCGCACCAGTTGTTCCGGCACAACGATCCAGCCGACGCGCCAGCCGGTCATGCAGAAGTATTTCGAGAACGAGTTGATGATGATGGCGTCGGACGACAATTCCGCAGCCGTCACGGCGGGAAATGCGTAGTCGAGACCGTGATAGATCTCGTCCGAAATGAAGCGGATGCCAGCGCTGTCAGCAGCCGAAATCAGATTCGCCATCGCCTCACGCGTCATCATCGTGCCGGTCGGATTGGCGGGGCTTGCCACCAGAACGCCCTTCAACGGCGTCTTGCGATGCGTTTCAAGCAACATCTCGCCGGTCAGCGCGTGCCGCGTGGCACTCGTCGTTTCGATCAGGACCGGCTCGCATCCGAGCGCACGCAGGATATGATGGTAAGGCGGATAGCCCCGTGAGGTAATTGGCACCCTGTCGCCCGGCTCGAACGCCGCGAGAAATGCGAGCACAAACGCGCCCGAAGAGCCGGTGGTAATGACGATGCGAGCGGGATCCACCTCCTGCCCATAGGTTTCGCGATAGTGGCGCGAAATCCGCTGGCGTAGCGATGGAATGCCAATTGCCGCCGTGTAATCGATCTTGCCGACATCGAGCGCCCGGCGAGCAGCGGCAATGGCGGTCTGCGGCGCCGGTGCGGCCGGCTGCCCCACTTCCATGTGAATGACGTTGCCGCCCGCGGCCTCGATTTTGGCGGCAGCGGCCATCACGTCCATCACCATGAACGGCGGAACATTGCCGCGGCTGGAAGGCGTTAGAAGGCTTTTTGCCTTGTCTCTGAGCGTCACAACCAGTGTCCTGAATCCGAAGTTCGCCTCATTTTGCAGCCCTCTCCATAGCGAACTTCGGATTCAAAAGGACACTGGAAAATTACAATTCTCGTGTGGTTTCGGTTCGCAAGTCCGCAAATGTGCGTGCTGTCGAAGTAATGCGGACTTGCGAACCATCACACGAGCATGAAATCTGCTATTCCCCGGAACCGCGGCATGCAAGAAAAGCATGCGGCGGTGTGCCGTTGTACCGCCTCATTCGGCGTCTTGTTAGACCTTGATTTTAGCACCCTACAGGCCGCCGCTCCATTGCCAAGCTCGCTGACCAAGCCATGACAGAAGCCCTCTTGACCACGTCATCCAAAGCCCCCCGCGTTCGAACAGGGCTTCGCGGAACGTCATTCGCGCGGCGGGCTACGGCCCTTGTCACCGCTGCTGCGCTGCTCATTGGCTCGTGGCCGGTTCATGCCCAACAGGGCGGCCCTCCTCTGTTGCGTGATGCCGAGACCGAACAACTGTTGCGCGACTACACCCGGCCGATCCTGCGGGCCGCGGGCCTCGAGAAGCAGAACATCCAGGTCGTCATCATCAACGATTCGACCTTCAACGCGTTCGTCGCCGACGGCCGCCGGATTTTCGTCAACTACGGCGCACTGCGCGAGTCTGACACGCCGAACCAGATCATTGGCGTGCTTGCCCACGAAACCGGCCATCTGGCCGGCGGTCATCTTTCGAAATTGCGCGAACAAGTATCACGCGCGCAGACGCAGTTGATTATCGCCATGCTGCTCGGCCTCGGTGCGGCCGTTGCAGGCGCCCGGGCGGGTGCCGGAAGCGCCGGCGCTGCTGCCGTCGCGGCCCCACAGGCGGCGATCATGCGCACCATGCTGTCCTATCAGCGGCAGCAGGAAGAAAACGCCGACAAGGCCGGTGTGAAATTTCTCAACGCCACCGGCCAGTCAGCGCGTGGCATGTACGAGACGTTCAAGCGCTTCTCCGAGCAGAGCCTGTACGCGGCCGCCGGAGCCGATCCGTACAACATGTCCCATCCAATGCCCGCGGAGCGTGTCCGCGCGCTGGAGGAACTGGCCAAGTCGAGTCCGTACTGGGACAAGAAAGACGATCCGGCCCTGCAGCTCCGTCACGACATGATGCGCGCCAAGGTCTCGGGCTTCATGGAACGCGCGGACACCGTGTTGCGCCGTTACCCGCCGTCAAACACCAGCCTGCCTGCCCGCTACGCCCGCGCCATCGCGGCTTATCGTCACGGCGACCTGCGCAATGCCATGGCCCAGATCGATGCTCTCATCAGTGTGCAGCCCAACAATCCATACTTCTACGAATTGAAGGGGCAGGCTTATCTTGAAGGCGGCAAGCCCAATGAAGCCATCGCCCCGCTTCGCAAGGCAGTGCAACTGTCGAACAATTCACCGCTCATCGAGATGTTACTTGGCCAGGCCTTCGTGGCATCGGAGAATAAGGCCTACGCCGATGAGGCCATCAAGATTCTCCGTGCGGCACTGTCACGCGAACCCGAGGCCGCGCTTGGATATACCCAGCTTGCGATGGCCTATGGCCGCAAGGGCGACTATGCGGAAGCGGATCTGGCCTCGGCGCAGGCAGCCTTTATGCGTGGCGACCAGAAAACGGCGCGCGATCTCGCCTCCCGCGCGAAGACAAGATTTGCGATCGGCACACCCGGCTGGGTCAAGGCCGACGACATCGTTAATACGAAACCGATAAAGAATTGAATTCAGGCCCCGCACCGGCCCATACCTTCGAAGGAACATCCATGGTCTCCCTCCGCTCCCTTGCTCCCCTCGCTTTCGCACTTGTGCTGGGTCTGCCTACCATGTCGCATGCGCAGTCCTTCAACGACGCGCAGAAAAGCGAGATTCAAAAGATCATCAAGGATTACCTCGTCGCCAATCCAGAACTGCTCGAGGAGATGTCGGCGGAACTGCAGAAGCGTCAGGCAGCGGCGGAATCGGAAAAGCATCGCGCCGCCGTCCAGAAGAATGCGGAGGTGATCTTCAATTCGCCGCGTGGCGTCGTCGTCGGCAACCGTGACGGCGATGTGAACTTCGTCGAGTTCTTCGACTACAATTGCGGCTACTGCAAACACGCGATGGCCGATATGCTGTCGCTGATGAAGTCGGACTCCAAGCTGCGCGTCGTCCTGAAGGAATTCCCCGTCCTTGGGCCGAGTTCAGTTGAAGCCGCGCAGGTCGCGGTGGCCGTTCGCATGCAGGACCCCAGCGGCAAGAAGTATCTCGACTTCCATCAGAAACTCTTGAACGGCCGCGGACAGGCGGACAAGGCGCGCGCGATGGCTGCCGCGAAGGAAGCTGGCCTCGATATGGCCAAGCTGGAAAAAGACCTGACCAGCCCCGAGATCAACGCCACCCTCAACGAGAACTTCAAGCTCGCCGAGGAAATGGGCCTCAACGGCACCCCGAGCTACGTGATCGGAAAGGATGTCGTGGTCGGCGCAGTCGGCGCGGCGGGTCTTTCCAAGAAAATCTCCGAAGCGCGCTGTGGAAAGGCGACCTGCTAGTCCGCCAGGCGACCGTAAGGCAGCCGACGGGAACATCGTTAATATTGGTTAACCATTGATTTCAAGGCCTTTTATCGGGCTTTTCATCTGATTTCTGAATGATTTGACCGGGGACGGCGAAGCCATCAGGCTTCCCTCCCGGCCTCATGTTGCCTATAAACCGGCCGAAGCCGCGCACGCCGCATCATTTCGCCGACATTGTTGGATTTGGTTTTTCGGATGGCAAACACGATCTACGTGCTCAACGGGCCGAACCTCAATCTGCTCGGCACCCGCGAGCCCGAGACCTACGGCCATCACACGCTGGCCGACGTCGAAAAGCTTTCCCACGACACCGCCGCTCTCTACGGACTGACTGCGGACTGCCGCCAGTCCAACCGCGAAGGCGAACTGATCGATTTCGTGCACGAGGCCGGTGCCAAGAAAGCTGCCGGCATCATCATCAATGCGGGCGGCTATTCCCACACCTCGATCGCGCTCCACGATGCCATTATCGCGGTCAAACTTCCGACGATCGAAGTTCACGTCTCCAATATCTTCGCGCGTGAGCCGTTCCGTCACCACTCCTTCGTCGCATCGGCCGCCGTAGCAACGCTGTGCGGCTTTGGAATCGACGGCTATCGCCTCGCCATCAGCGGCCTTGCCGCACGGATCGGCGCCAAGGCGAAAGCCTGATCGCTTTATCAGTCAAGAAAGACCCGGATTTCACATGGCCTCCTCGCCGAAAGAACCATCTGCTCCGAAAGCCAAGCCAGCCGACGAACGCGAGCTTATTCGCGAACTGGCGATGCTGCTCGATGAAACCAACCTGACGGAAATCGAGATCGAGCGCGCCGGACTGCGTCTGCGCGTTGCACGCAACATCAGCATCGCGGCAGCAGCGCCCGTTGCCTATCAGGCTGCGCCCGTCGCGGCGGCCCCGGCTGCAACACCTGTTGCGGCTGCTCCGTCTGCCGACATCTCAAAACATCCCGGCGTTGTTCCCTCGCCAATGGTCGGCACTGCGTATCTTGCGTCCGAGCCCGGCGCGAAGCCGTTTATCGACGTCGGCAGCAAGGTGAAGGTCGGCGATACGCTGATTATTATCGAAGCGATGAAGACGATGAACCAGATTCCGGCGACCCGCGCCGGTACGGTCACGCAGATCCTTGTCGAAGACGGCCAGCCGGTCGAGTTCGGCGAGCCGCTCGTTATCATTGAATAATCGTTCTTAACGTCAGGCGCTGCGATGTTCGACAAGATCCTGATTGCCAAT
Source organism: uncultured Afipia sp. (assembly GCA_964594185.1). GTDB lineage: Bacteria > Pseudomonadota > Alphaproteobacteria > Rhizobiales > Xanthobacteraceae > Afipia. Next base: position 22,056 of record CAZQMD010000046.1, read on the forward strand.
CGCGGCGAGATTGCCTTGCGCGTGCTGCGCGCCTGCAAGGAACTCGGCATTGCGACTGTCGCGGTGCATTCCACCGCGGATGCCAATGCCATGCATGTCCGGCTCGCTGATGAGAGCGTCTGCATCGGACCGCCGCCCGCCAAGGACAGCTATCTGAACGTGCCAGCGCTACTGGCCGCCTGCGAAATTACCGGCGCGGACGCTGTTCATCCCGGCTACGGCTTCCTGTCCGAGAACGCACGCTTCGCTGAAATTCTCGCCGACCACAACCTGGGTTTCATCGGTCCGAAGGCCGAACACATCCGCCTGATGGGCGACAAGATCGAAGCCAAGAAGACCGCCAAGCGTCTCGGCATTCCTGTCGTTCCCGGCTCCGACGGCGGCGTCGGCCCCGGCGACGATGCCATGGCGATTGCCAAGAAGATCGGCTTTCCCGTTCTGGTGAAGGCTGACGCCGGCGGCGGCGGGCGCGGCATGAAAGTCGCACAGACCGAAGCGGACCTGATGCTCGCGCTTTCGACTGCAAGCAACGAAGCCAAGGCGGCCTTCGGCGATGGGTCGGTTTACCTCGAAAAGTATCTCGGCAAGCCGCGCCATATCGAAATCCAGATTCTCGGCGACGGACGCGGGGGCGCGATCCATCTCGGTGAACGCGATTGCTCGCTGCAGCGCCGCCATCAGAAGGTCTGGGAAGAAGGCCCGTCCCCGATCCTGAACGCAGCAGCGCGCGCCAAGATCGGCGAAACCTGCGCCAAGGCAATGCGCGAGATGCAGTATCTCGGCGTTGGAACCATCGAATTCCTCTACGAGGATGGCGAGTTCTATTTCATCGAAATGAACACTCGCATCCAGGTCGAGCACCCGGTGACCGAGATGATCACCGGCATCGACCTTGTGATCGAACAGATCCGCGTCGCGGCTGGCGGCGACCTGCCCTGCGCGCAGGAAGATATCGTCATCAACGGCCATGCCATTGAATGCCGGGTCAACGCCGAGAACCCGGTGTCCTTCCGGCCCTCGCCGGGCAAGATCCTGCAATACCATCCGCCCGGCGGACTTGGCGTGCGGATCGATTCAGCCGTGTATCAGGGCTATGTCATCCCGCCCTATTACGACTCGCTGGTCGGCAAGCTCATCGTCCACGGCAAGACCCGTGGCGAGTGCCTGATGCGGCTGCGGCGCGCACTGGACGAGATGGTGGTGGACGGCGTCGAAACCACCCTGCCGCTGTTCCGCGGGCTGGTCCGAGAACCCAGCATTATCGATGGCGACTACCACATCCACTGGCTGGAGCATTACCTCGCCGCCGGTGACACAAAGTCATCCTGATATCCCGGCTACGACGAAAGAATTTAGGTTCCATCGATGGAACTTAAATTCCCATTTGCGCGTTATCCCGCACCTGAGCTACGCATAGGTTTCGGGGTAGCAATTTGAATTCTCAGCACTTTCGTCTTCCTCCCAGCGTCGCAGCACAAGCGTGACAAGAGACGCAGCCCGTCGGCGCACCCTCTGGCAAATTGCCCTGCTTTCCGCGGGGTTCTTTGTGCTGGTCGCGATCAGCGCAACCTCCATTGTCCTCGTCAACAAGGCCCGCGAAGACAGCAGCTGGGTGGTTCACACCGTTGAGGTTGAAAACCAGATCTCGACCGTTCTGCTCGATATCCGCCGTGCTGAAAGCGCTGCCCGCGGTTATCTGCTGACGTCTCAGCCACGGTTCTTGACCGAACATGCGGCCGCCGTCGAACGCGTTCCATCAGGCGTCGATAAACTGTCGAGCATTACAACCGATAACCCCGCGCAGATCGAGAACGCCAAAAGGCTGCGTGCAGCAGTGGATGCGCGGCTGGCTGAATTTACAAACGCTATC
>CAZQMD010000047.1:0-19507 GCA_964594185.1 uncultured Afipia sp.
CGCGCAGGCGCCGCATCCTGTTCCGCTTCAAAGCGCCCTCGAGAAGCGCCCCTCACGAACAGGATGCTATGGAATATATTCCTAGATCGGAAAATGTCAAGACTCGAGAGGATTCTCACTTGTCATTACCGGGCATAGCCTTTCGAAGAACGGCGTCGCTTCCGCTCGCTTATGTCCCGGTGATCCACGATGAACTGAGCACCGTGCCCTGATTATCGAGGTGGCCGGAACAAGTCCGGCCATGACAATTGAGGTATCGCGCAATCTCTCTGCGTCGTCCCCGCGAAGGCGGGGATCCATACTCCCTGTGCTATCGGTTTGAAGGAGATGGTGGAGCAATTCGCACGTCATCATCACTGTATTTAGTGGCAATGGGTCCCCGCCTTCGCGGGGACGACATTGTAATGTGGCGCAACGTCTGGCGAATCTGTCGCGCCCTCAGAAATCCAGCTTGTCACTGATCGCAGCGATGCATGCCTTGGCGCAGGCTTCATCCGCATCGCCGCCCGGCGCACCGGACACGCCGATGCCGCCAAGCAGCGCGCCGCCTGCTTCGATCATCACGCCGCCGCCGATCAGCACCACATTGGGAAGCTGACGTAGACCCTGCATCGCGGGGGCCTGCGTTGCGGCAACAAGTTCAGTAGTATTGCTCTTGAAGCTGACTGCCGTCCACGCCTTGCCGGTCGCCGTCGGTGGCGTATGCGCGCCGGCGAAGCGATCCCGCAGCATCACCTGCGGCGTGCCGGAGCGATCGACCACTGCGACCGACACCTGATAGCCGCGCTTGCGGCAATCGTTGAGCGCGGCCTTCGCCGCGTCCAGCGCGATCTCCGGCGTGAGCGATTTGGTGACGACGGTGGCGTCCTGTGCGCGCGCCGGAGCAGAGACAAAGGCGCAGACAGCCGCCATCGCCAGCAGGGTTTGCACTTTCATCTCTGTATCTCCGCTTCGCTTGGCACAGGCTTACTTGTTGACCGGCGATTCCGGATCGAACAGCAGCGCCACAAGATCCTTGATCTGCTGCTCGCTCAGCACCTTGTTCGCGCCGAAGCGCGGCATGCTGGAACATGCGAACACGGCCTGCGAGTCGTAGATCTTGGTGAAGGCGTTCTTGATCTCATCCGGCGCGTATTTGCGGTCCTTGCCGTAGTTGGTCAGGCTCGGGCCGAGCGTGCCGAAGGAGACTTCGGACTTCTCCAGCTGATGGCAAGCGTAGCAGTTGCCGCCCGCGACGGTGTCCGGCGGATCGGAGAACTGTCCGCCGCGGCCGTTGTTGGCGACCTTGCGGCCTTCCTTCCAGTCACCGAGGAATTTTCCGTCGGCGGGATAGACCACCTTCGCAAGCTCGCGCTTGACGATGGCGTCGGCTTCCTTCGACGGCACGTTGTTGTGGAAGGCGTTGCAGGTCTTCAGCGTCTCGTCGGGGACGATGCGCTCCTGCCATTCCGGCGGCGCCTTGCCGAACGTTGCCTTCACATAAGCATCGACGATGGCCGGATCGGCGGTCTTCGGCGCGGTCTGCGCCGAGGCTTTGAGGGGAAGGGCGATAAAACCTGCGGCGAGAGCCAGCGCGGCGATTGTCATTGTCTTTGTCATGATGCGCTCCTCTCTCAACGCTTGATCGACGGGACGTTGATTTCCGCGCCCGCAGCCTGCTTTTGCAGGTACACGGTCAGCGCGGTGAGCGCGTCGGACGCGTATTCCGGCGCCGGCCAGCGCTGCTGCCGGTAACAATCCCACAGGCGGTGTTGCATCGTGCGGATCGAGCCCATCGACACGCGATAGGTCGGCCAGCCGCCCATGGTTTCCTGCGCCTGCTTGCCGGCCTTCGACAGATCGGGCAGCCCCTGCAGGCGAATGCGCTTGCCTTCTTCCGCGTGACAGGTCGAGCAGGAGAAATCGTTCACGCCGCCGCGCCGGAAGAACAGTGCTTCGCCGACCGCGGCCATTTCCTGTTCCTTCGGATGGCTGAGCGGAATGTCGATCTTCATGCCGTTCGACTTGTTGGCGATGAAGGCGACGAGGTCTTCCATATCGGAGGCGCGGCCGGGACCGGAGAAGCGGCGCGCGATGACGTCCTTGGTGTCCAGCCCTTGAATATTGGTCATGCACCAGAGCAGGCGCTGCTCGAGGTCCATCACCTTGTCGGCATCCTTGAAGTAGCGCGGCATCTTTGCGAACGCGCCTTCGAGTTTGCCGGGACCCTGGCCGAGATCGCAGGTCTCCAGCGAGGCGTCCTTGGTGCCGCGCTTCTGGCTCCACAGCACTTCGCCGCGATCGACCGCGAGATAACCGGGATTGGACATCGGATCGGAAATCATAGCGCGATAACGCTCGATCTCTTTTTCACTGGCGTCCTGCGCCAGAGCAGGGGCGCTCGACGCGCACATCATAATGGCAAAGGCGATTGCCGACCGAATCGTGGTCCGTCTCATTCTGTATCCCTCCCTCCGTCAGACCGTCTTCGCGGCCCTTTCGGCTTCCCGGTTTAGCCTGGTGGCGAATTCATTCCGTTTTGCGGTGCTTTTCGAAGCGCCGTAGAACGGATACTGACTCGCGAACCGCCAGACTAGAATATCTTTACATTCAAGAAAAACAATATAATGATGTGTCCAGGATCATGGTAGATCGAACTTGGCATCGTCAAGCGATACTATCGTCAAGGGATGCATAAGACTCCCGCAGGAGGACTCGATCGATGAACCTGAAGTTCAATGAACCAACGCGCCGTGACGCGCTGACGCTCGCGGCCCTCGCCGGGCTGACCGCTGTGCTCGCGCCGAAGATGGTCTTCGCGGACGAAGCGGCGGTGGCTGCCGAGATCAAGAAGCTGTACGGCGATAAAAAGCTCGACAGCGGCAAGATCAAGCTCGACGTGCCCGAAATCGCCGAGAACGGCCTCGTGGTGCCGGTCAATGTCGAGGTCGAAAGCCCGATGACCGATTCCGATTACGTGAAGGCAGTGCACATCTTCGCCGACGGCAATCCGCTGCCGGGCGTCGTCAGCTACAAGTTCACGCCGGCCTGCGGCAAGGCTTCCGCCTCGACCCGCATGCGCCTCGCGCAGACGCAGAACATCGTGTGCGTCGCCGAGATGTCGAATGGCGCGCTCTACACCACAAAAGCCAATGTGAAAGTGACCATCGGCGGCTGCGGCGGCTGATCGGATCACTCAAGAAAAAATTCAGGCGAGGATATGTCCATGGCCAATGCACCCACACCGCGCGTTCGCGTTCCTGCCACCGCGAAGGCTGGCGAACTGATCGAAATCAAGACCCTCATTTCGCACGAAATGGAATCCGGCCAGCGCAAGGATTCCTCCGGCAAGGTCGTGCCGCGCAAGATCATCAACAAGTTCACCGCGACCTTCAACGGCAAGCCGGTGTTCGAAGCGGACTGGAATCCGGCGATCTCGGCCAATCCGTATCAGTCGTTCTTCTACAAGGCGTCCGAGACCGGCGAGTTCACCTTCACCTGGAAGGATGACGACGGTTCGGAATACACCGCCAAGAACAAGCTGACGGTGGGCTGATCTTTTCGCGCGGCCTTGTGCCGCGCGAAGCCAAGCTTTCTGAAAATCGTTTCCCTCCTATGAGGGGACAAAGGTGGTCTGATGATATCGAGGCGGGAATTCCTGCAGGCGAGCGCGGCTGCGTCTGCGCTCACGATCGGCAGCGGACTTGGGCCGCTCGGGCGCGTCGCCGCGCAGCAGAAGCTGACGCAGGCGGACATTCTCAAGTTCGATCCGCTTGGTACGGTGACCATCCTCTACGTCGCGGACAATCATGCGCAGTTGATGCCGCTGTATTTCCGCGAGCCGTCGGTCAATCTCGGCGTCGGTGCGGACAAGGGCCTGCCGCCGCATCTCACCGACGACGCGTTCCGCAAATACTTCAACATCGCGGCCGGTTCAGCGGATGCCTATGCGCTGACCGCAGATGATTTCGTATCGCTCGCGCGCAACTACGGCCGCATGGGCGGCATGGACCGCGTCGCGACGCTGATCAATGCGGTGCGCGCCGAGCGCGGCGAGGACAAGGTGCTGCTGCTCGACGGCGGCGATACCTGGCAGGGAAGCTGGACTTCGCTGCAGACCAAGGCGCAGGACATGATCGATGTCATGTCGGCGCTCAAGGTCGATGCCATGGTCGGCCACTGGGAGTTCACCTATGGCGCCGAGCGCGTCAAGGAAGTTGCCGACAAGGCGCCGTTCGCTTTCCTCGCGCAGAACGTGCGCGACAACGAATGGCAGGAGCCGGTGTTCGAGCCGCGCAAGATGTTCGAGAAGGGCGGCGCGAAGATCGCCGTGATCGGGCAGGCGTTGCCGCGCACTGCGGTCGCCAATCCGCGCTGGATGTTCCCGAAATGGGAGTTCGGTATTCGCGAAGAGGACATGCAGAAGCAGGTGGACGAAGCGCGCGCCGAGGGTGCGCAGATCGTCGTGCTGCTCTCGCATGACGGTTTCGATGTCGACCGCAAGCTCGCAGGCCGAGTGAAGGGCCTCGACGTCATCCTCACCGCGCACACGCACGACGCGATGCCGGGCCTCGTGCGCGTCGGTGACACCGTGCTGGTCGCGACCGGTTCGCACGGCAAGTTCGTCTCGCGTCTCGATATCGAGGTGAAGGACAAGAAGGTCGCCGGCGTCCGCTTCAAGCTGATGCCGGTGTTCACCGATGCGATCAAGCCGGATGCTGCGATGAGCGCGCTGGTGGAGAAGGTGAGGGCACCGTTCGCCAAGGATCTGGCGCGTGTCATCGGCAAGACCGATTCGCTGCTCTATCGCCGTGGTAACTTCAACGGCACGTTCGATGATCTGATCTGCGACGCGATGTTGGCCGAACGCGATGCAGAAATCGCGCTGTCGCCGGGCTTCCGCTGGGGCGGCACGCTGATCCCTGACAGCCCGATCACATGGGAAGACGTCACCAACGCCACCGCCATTACTTACCCGAACTGCTATCGCAACCAGATGACCGGTGCGCAGCTCAAGGAAGTGCTCGAGGACGTCGCCGACAACATCTTCCACCCCGATCCGTATTTCCAGGGCGGCGGCGACATGGTGCGCATCGGCGGTATGGGATATTCCATCGACGTGTCGAAGCCGATGGGTTCGCGCATTTCCGATCTTACGCATCTGAAATCCGGCAAGCCGATCGACGCCGCGAAGAGCTACACGGTCGCAGGCTGGGCGAGCGTCAATGAAGGCACGCAGGGCCCGCCGATCTGGGATGTGGTGTCGGCGCATATTTCCAAGCGCGGTACTGTGAAGGTCGAGCCGAACAACGCGGTCAAGGTTTCAGGCGCGTAAGTGAGAACGTTCGCATGCACACTTGCGATCAACATATTCACGTATCGAGATAAATAGAAAGGATGCCGCATGAGTGACAAGTCATCTGCGGATATTCTCAGCCGCCGCAAATTCCTCGGTGCTGCGAGTCTGGCGGGCGCAGGCGCTGCGCTCGGCGCAAAGTCCGCGATTGCGCAGGAGGCCAAGCCCGATCCGCTGATCACCGAGGTTCAGGACTGGAATCGTTACCTCGGCGACGGCGTGCAGAAGACGCCTTACGGCATGCCTTCGAAGTTCGAGAAGAATGTGATCCGCCGCGATGTGTCGTGGCTGACGGCGTCGCCGGAATCCTCGGTGAACTTCACGCCGCTGCATGAACTCGACGGCATCATCACCCCATCGGGCCTCTGCTTTGAGCGGCATCACGGAGGCGTGGCGGAGATCAATCCTGCCGATCACCGGCTGATGATCAACGGCCTTGTGGACAAGCCGCTGGTGTTCACGATGGATGACATCAAGCGTATGCCGCGCGTGAACAAGATTTACTTCCTCGAATGCGCGGCGAATTCCGGCATGGAGTGGCGCGGCGCGCAGCTCAACGGCTGCCAGTTCACCCACGGCATGGTGCACAACGTGATGTACACCGGTGTGACGCTGAAGACCGTGCTGGATGAAGCGGGCATCAAGCCGAATGCAAAATGGCTGATGCTGGAAGGCGCGGATGCTGCCGGTATGAACCGTTCGCTGCCGATCGAGAAAGGCTTGAACGATTGCCTGCTCGCCTTCGGCATGAACGGTGAGGCGTTGCGGCCCGAGCAGGGTTATCCGCTGCGCGCGGTGATCCCCGGCTGGGAAGGCAATCTCTGGGTAAAATGGTTGCGCCGCATCGAGGTCGGCGATCAGCCCTGGCAGACCCGCGAGGAAACATCGAAATACACCGACCTTCTGGCCGACGGCCGCTCGCGCAAACATACTTTCATCATGGATGCGAAGTCGGTGGTGACTAATCCCTCGCCGCAGGCGCCGCTGAAATTCAAAGGCCGCAATGTGCTGAGCGGACTGGCATGGTCCGGGCGCGGCACCATCAAGCGCGTCGATGTGTCGATGGACGGCGGCCGCAACTGGCAGACCGCGCGGATCGACGGGCCGGTGCTGGATAAGTCGCTGACGCGTTTCTATGTCGATTTCGACTGGAACGGGCAGGAGCTGATGATCCAGTCCCGCGCGATGGATTCCACCGGCTACGTGCAGCCGACCAAGGACGAACTGCGCAAGGTGCGTGGCGTCAACTCGATCTACCACAACAACGGCATTCAGACCTGGCTGGTGCGCTCGGGCGGGGAGACTGAAAATGTCGAGATCGGTTAAGACCGCTGGCGTCGCGCTGCTCATCGGTGCGCTGCTCGCGGGTGCGAATTCTCAAGTGCAAGCGCAGCAAATTGCCACACAGGCCGCTGTAAAGACCTCGTCTAAGCTCGGCCTCGGTCGCCCCGCGCTGCCCGATGAAATCAAGGCGTGGGACACCGACGTGCGGCCGGATGGCAAGGGCCTTCCGCCGGGCAAGGGCACAGTGAAGCAGGGGGATGCGTTGTTTCAGGAGCGCTGTGCTTCGTGTCATGGCGAGTTCGGCGAAGGCGCGGGCCGATGGCCGGTGCTTGCCGGAGGCGCAGGAACGTTGAAGGCGGATCGTCCCGACAAGACCATCGGCTCGTTCTGGCCGGACCTGTCGACCGCATTCGATTACATCAAGCGCGCGATGCCTTACGGCAATGCACGCTCACTGACCGACGACGAGGTCTATGCGATTGTCGCCTATCTGCTGTCGATGAACGACATCGTGAAGGATGAGAACTTCGAACTGAGCGACAGGAATTTTACTTCGATCAAGATGCCGAATGCCTCGGCGTTTTTCGATGATGATCGTGAAACATCCGAAAAGCAGTTCTGGAAAAAGGACCCCTGCATGAAGGATTGCCGCAGTGCACCGAAAGTCACCGGCCGCGCGATCTCGGTGGACGTGACGCCGGACAGCAAGGCCGGGCCGAAGGTCGATTGATGCGGCGGCCGTCGGCGAAAGCGATGCTTTTCGTTCTGGCGGCCGGTCCGGCACAGGATGCTGCGGCTGCGGGGGACCGCGAACTCGGACAGTATCTCTCGTCGGAATGCGTGACCTGTCATCGGCCCTCGGGACAGAATGCGCAAGGCATTCCGAAGATTTCCGGATGGCCGGAGGACCAGTTCGTTGCCGTGATGAACGCCTACAAGGACAAGCAGCGTGACAATCCTGTGATGCAGACCATCGCAGGAAGGCTGGAAGCAGGTGACATTGCGGCTCTAGCGGCTTATTTCAGAACCCAGAAGTAATGATTTTCGCATTCCGGAGGGTGTCATGACAGATCAGAACAATTCGGCCACGCGGCGCAGCCTACTCATTGGAGCGGCCGCCGGCGGTCTTGCGGCGGCAACAGCGGCACATGCCGCGCCGAAAGACCTGTCCATGGCGGACCTGAAGAAGGAGGGCGATGTCGCCTGCCTTTATCACTGCGACTATGGCGACAACGCCCGTTTCGCCCAGACGCTGAACAACATTTCCAATCATTATTCGGCTTACGGCGCGGACCCGTTCGGCCTCCAGCTCGTGATCGTCGCGCACAGTGTCGCGGTGAAGTACTTCCTCTCGACGCTCGAAGGCTCGCCGTGGAAGGATGAGACCATCGATCCGGCGCTGTTCGAGCGCGTCACGGCGCTCGCGAAGAATGGCCTCAAGGTTTATCTCTGTGAAATCACCTTCCAGCGGCTGAAGCTCGACAAGGCCAAGGTGAAGGACGCGCCGTTTATCAGCTTCGTGCCGTCGGGAGTTGCCACCGTCGCGGCGCTGCAATCGAAAGGTTTTGCCTATCTCAAGGTCGGCTGACGCGTCTGCAGCCGATTTCTGAACCGCATTTTCAACCGGGACATACTGGAGGTCGTGATGAGCATCAGTCGTCGGCAGTTGATTTCAGGATCGGCATCGTTTGCAGGCGTCATGATGCTGGGGGCGCCCGCGGTGCTCGGGCAGGGCAAGCCGCGTGTGGTGGTGATCGGCGGCGGCGCGGGCGGCGCGACCGCAGCCAAATACATTGCCAAGGATAGCGGCGGCACGATTGCCGTCACGCTGGTCGAGCCGAATGCCAAGTATCAGACCTGCTTCCACAGCAATCTCTATCTCGGCGGGTTCAGGGATTATCCGTCGATCACCCATGGCTATGGCGGATTGAAGAAACATGGCGTCACGGTCGTCGCCGATCGCGCTTTGAGGATCGATCGCGACAAGAAGGAAGTCATTCTCGCGGGCGGCAAGAAGCTGCCCTACGACCGGCTTGTGGTCTCACCGGGCATCGATCTGAAATACGATTCCGTTCCCGGCTGGTCGCAGGCAGCGGAAGAGGTGATGCCGCATGCCTGGAAGCCGGGCGCGCAGACGTTGCTGCTCAAGAAGAAGCTCGATGCGGTGCCGAACGGCGGCGTCATTGTGATGATCACGCCGCCCAATCCCTATCGCTGCCCGCCCGGCCCTTACGAGCGCGTATCGATGATGGCGCATGCTTTGAAGAAAGCGGGGAAGACCCGATCCAAGATTGTCATCATCGATCCGAAAGAAACCTTTTCGAAGCAGGGACTGTTTCAGGAAGGCTGGGAAAATCACTACAAGGGCATGGTCGAATGGCTCGGCCCGAAGGTGCATGACGGCTTGAAGTCGGTCGATCCCAAGACCAATACGGTGGTCACCGGTTTTGAGACCTACAAGAATGCGGCACTGGTCAATGTCATTCCGGCTCAGATGGCGGGCGCGATTGCGCGCGATGCCGGTCTCGCCAACGCCAGCGGATTTTGCGCCATCGATCCGGCGAGTATGAAATCCACCGCTGATGCCAACATCTTCGTTCTCGGTGATTCTTGCATCGCCGGCGATATGCCGAAGTCGGCATTCTCCGCCAACAGCCAGGCCAAGGTCGCGGCGATGATGGTGCGCGGTGAACTGACCTCGGCGCGCACGTTTCCTGCGCGCTACACCAACACCTGCTGGAGCCTGATCGACACGGATGATTGCGTGAAGATCGGCGGCGCCTATGAGCCAAAGGACGGCAAGATCGCTGCGTCTTCGACGTTTGTTTCGAAGACCGGCGAAGATGCCGGTTTGCGCAAGCAGACGCAGGCGGAAAACATGGGCTGGTATGCGGGCTTCACGGCCGATATGTTTGCATGATCTTTCGTCTTCGAAACCCGCTGGGGGCAGCGGGTTTCGACTCCCTCCAGCCCCCTTGTTCGTTCTCACTCACTCCTCAACTCGCCCATCAACTCACCTGCCAGCTTTCCTGCCCGCCAAAGGTCAAATCCCATGATTGCTCGTTCGCTCGCTGCCGCTTTCGTTCTCGCCGCCATCAGCTTCGCCAACACTGCCAACGCGCAGGATGTCGCGGCCGGCGAAAAATCCTTCAACAAATGCCGCGCCTGCCATCAGGTCGGCGAGACCGCCAAGAACAGCGTGGGTCCTGAGTTGAACGGGTTGTTCGGCCGCAAGTCCGGCAGCGTTGCGGGCTACAATTATTCGGAAGCCAACAAGAATTCCGGCATCACCTGGGATGAGGCGGTGTTCGCCGACTACATCAAGGACCCGAAGGCCAAGATCCCCGGCACCAAGATGGCATTCGCCGGTATCAAGAAGGAAGACGAGATCAAGGATCTCACTGCGTACCTCGCGCAGTTCGCCGCCGACGGCAAGAAAAAGTAAGCGTCCGTTATTAGGGCGCGCCACGAGGGCATTCCTTTACGCAAAATGTCGTCCCGGCGAATGCCGGGACCCATACTCCGTGAATTTTCGATCGGGCAGTCGCATAGCTGTCGTGGTGTCGCGCGCATTGCTCTCCTGGCACCGCCGCATCCGCTCGAAACGATCTGTTAATCCCTTGACGCCGGGCGGTGCCGGAATACAGAGCGCCCGCGCCACACTTGCCCAAAACGCGAGAGATACGCCCGCCTGACGGGCATTTTTTGCTGGGCGCGGTAGCGATTTACGGCGCGTTATTCAGTTTTGTTTATTTTAAGGCACTTTGCGCCGCTGGCTCTCCGGCGGGTTTCGCATGCAAAAAGAATTTTTAGGGGTTGGAAATGGGCTGGTTCAAAAGTACTCCGGCAACGCAGAAGGCACACGGCAGCTTCCTCTCTAATCTGAGATTCCGCACCAAGATCATGCTCGGTTTCGTGACCGTGCTGGGCATCTCCGCGATCAACATGGGTGTTGCCTATTTCGGCTTTGAGCGCATTGCCGATGGCGTCCAGTCCTATCAACGGATCGTCGCCGAGAGCGACAGCGCGCGCGAGATCGACCGCGAACTGGTCGCCTATCAGCTTCTTGCGCGCACTTATGTGACCACAGGGCTTCCGGCCGATGAGGAAGCTGCCCGCGCTGCCGAGACCAGCCTCGGTCAGGCGATTGAGCGCGCCGCACGGGTCGCCACTTCGGACAACCGCAAGAGTGTCCTCAATCTGTCCGCCAGCTACGGCGAGTTTGCTTCGCTCTTTGCAGACGTCATCAAGCTGAAGACCGAGAATGCTGCGATTGCATCCAACCAGCTGCTCCGCATGGGCAATGTGATCCGTTACAAGTTCGACGATCTGGCGGATACCGCGATTCTCGCCGGGCTGTCGTCGGTTCAGCAGAATGCAAAGGAACTGGCGACCCATTCGGCCGCGATCACCTCCAACATCAGCAATTACATTCTGCGGGCCGATAATGCGGTGGCCAACAGCGTCAGCGCCCGCATGCAGCTTCTCAAGAACAGCCTTGGATCGCTTTACGCCGACGACGCCAAGATCACGTCGAAGATCGCCGAAATTACCGGCGAGCTTGAGGCCTACAAGACCAACTTCACGAAGTTCGTCGAGAACACCGCGAAGATCGCGGCGCTATCCACCAAGATGAATGATGCGGCAGGCTCCGTGACGCAGGAAGCCAAGACCATCAAGGACGGTCTGCTGGTCCGGCAGACCCAGCTCGCGAAGGAATCGGCCACTGCGGCGCATTCCACGAGTCAGTTCGTGACCGCGCTCGGCGTGGCGGGCATTGCATTCGGCGCCTTCCTCGCATGGATGCTGGGCCGTGGAATTTCACGCCCGATGATCGGCATGTGCAATGCAATGCGTCAGCTCGCCAGCGGCAACTTCGATGTCGTGCTGCCGGGTCTCGGCCGCAAGGACGAGATCGGCGAGATGGCCGGCGCGGTCGAGGAATTCAAGATGCGTGCTGTCGCCAAGGCGCAGGCCGAAGCGGCGGAGCGCGAACAGCAGGGCAGAACTGCCAGCGCAGCCCGCAGCGCCGAGCTGCATCGCTTTGCGGACGACTTTGAAACCGCAGTTGGTGTGATCGTGTCGAGCGTCTCGGCTTCGGCGAGCCAGCTCGAATCCTCCGCGACAACACTGACCCGCACCGTCGAAACGGCGCAGGACCTGTCCGGCAAGGTTGCCGGTGCGTCGGAGGAAGCCTCCGCGAACGTGCAGTCGGTTGCCGCTGCGACCGAAGAGCTCTCCGCATCGGTCAACGAGATCGGCCGCCAGGTGCAGGAATCGAGCCGGATCGCAGCTGCGGCGGTGTCGCAGGCCGAAGCCACCGACGCGCGCATCGCCAAGCTGTCGCGCGCGGCCCAGGAAATCGGCGACGTGGTCAAGCTGATCACCGCCATTGCCGAGCAGACCAATCTTCTCGCGCTCAACGCGACGATTGAAGCTGCGCGGGCAGGCGAGGCGGGACGCGGCTTTGCCGTGGTCGCCTCGGAAGTGAAATCGCTGGCGAGCCAGACCGCGAAGGCGACGGACGAGATTTCCTCGCACATCGCCGGGATGCAGGCCGCCACGCAGGAGTCGGTGACTGCCATCAAGGAAATCGGCGGCACGATCGGCCAGATTTCGAGGATTGCCGGCAATATCGCCGCAGCCATCGAGCAGCAGACCAATGCGACCACGGAAATCGCCCGCAACGTCCAGAGCGCCGCCAGCGGCACGCTGGAAATCGCGGAGGGCATTTCCGAGGTCAACCGTGGCGCCAGCGAGACCGGCACGGCGTCGGGCGAGGTGCTGAACTCCGCGCAGACCCTTGCAGTCGAAAGCACGCGGCTGCGTCAGGAACTCGATCGCTTCATGGCCAACATCCGCGCGGCGTGACGCGATCGCCACAGAGCGACGCACACGATCTTCATTCAGGTCGTCCCGGCGCAGGCCGGGATCCATACTACCTAAATTTGCAATTTGGCAGGAAGCCGGGCGGTTTCCTCGCATCGTTATCGCGTTCGGTGGTTATGGGTCCCGGCCTGCGCCGGGACGACGCCCCATGGTCCACTTCAATACGCATCCTTCTTGGCGCGTGCGTCCTTCACACTCTGCACAAGATCGAGCTGGCGCTCGATCTTGCCGAGCGCATCGGCGAATTGCTTGCGCTCAGCGGCCGTCAGGCATGACAGGATGTCCTGTTCCTTGCGGAGCAGTTGAGGGATCAGTTCCTCATAGACCGCGCGCCCCTTGCGGGTAAGTTGCAGCGCCAGTTCGCGGCGGTCATCGGCATTCTCAACCCGCTCGATCAATTGCTGCTCGAGCAAATGAGCCACCGCGCGGCTGATGGTCGATTTGTGGGTCCGGGTGCAATAAGCGATGTACTGAGCTGTGCAAGCCTCGCCCCGGAAGCCGAGCGTGGCCACCACCCGCCATTCCGGAATATCGAGGCCATAGCGGTCGCGATATTCGCTGGAGAGTTCGGCGCTGACTTCCGCGGCCAGCCGGTTCAGCCGGAAGGGCACGAAGTTGAAAAGATCGAGTTTGCTCACGGCTGGGTCCGGTCAGGCAAAACCGCGTGGTCGCGATTGGTTGCAGTTGCAACGATTATAGGCTTGGGCTATCCTTTTGACCAGAGGCCTCGTTCAAGAGGGCCTGTCCGTCAAGCAGGGTAGAGACGTGCCGGAACCCCGGATCATTCAGTTCGGCTATCGCCACCATCCCGATCAGGACCGGGCGGCGGCGGATTCCGCGCGCCATCCCGTGGTGGTGGTCGGCGCGGGGCCAGTGGGCCTGACGCTGGCGATCGATCTCGCCCAGCGCGGCCACGCCGTGGTGCTGCTGGATGATGCCGATCGGATCGGCGACGGCTCCCGCGCGATCTGTTTCTCCAAGCGCTCCCTGGAACTGTGGGATCGTCTCGGGGTCGGCGAACGCATGGTGGAGAAGGGCGTGGTCTGGAACGTCGGCAAGATCTTCCTGAACGACGACATGGTCTACCGTTTCGACCTGCTGCCGGAAGACGGTCACAAGATGCCTGCCTTTATCAATCTGCAACAGTATTACGCCGAGGCCTTTCTGGTCGATCGCGCCTCCGAACTGCCGCAGGTCGATCTGCGCTGGCGCAACAAGGTGGTCGGGCTCGACCAGCGCAACGATCATGTGGTGCTGGCCATCGATACGCCGGACGGGCGCTATCACCTGAAAGCGGATTATGTGGTCGCCTGCGACGGCGCGCGCTCGGCGCTGCGCAGCTTTGTCGACGCCGAATTCACCGGCGAAGTGTTCGAGGATCAGTTCCTGATCGCCGACGTGAAGATGACGGCAGAGTTTCCGACCGAACGCTGGTTCTGGTTCGATCCGCCGTTTCATTCAGGGCAATCGGCGCTGCTGCATCGCCAGCCGGACGACGTCTGGCGCATCGACTTGCAACTCGGACCGGCCGCCGATCCCGCCGTCGAGCGGTTGCCGGAGAATGTGCGCCCGCGCATCGAGCGCATGCTTGGTCATACGAATTTCGATTTCGAATGGATTTCGATCTACAAGTTCCAGTGCCGCCGCATGCAGCGCTTTGTCCATGAGCGCGTGATCTTCGCAGGCGATGCTGCACATCAAGTCTCGCCGTTCGGCGCACGCGGGGCCAATTCCGGTCTTGAGGACGCTGAGAATGTTGCGTGGAAGCTGTCGATCATCCTGCGTGGCGCTGCTTCCGCAACGCTTCTTGACAGCTACGAGATCGAGCGCAGCTTTGCCGCTGACGAGAATATCCGCGCCTCGACGCGCTCGACCGATTTTATTGCACCCCATTCGGCGCAGGAACGCCGGATGCGGCAGGCCGTGCTGCGGCTGGCGAAGGAAACCGAATTTGCAAAGCGCATGGTCAATGGCGGACGGCTCTCTACGCCGTCCACTTACGAGTCGCCGCTATCGACGCCGGACAATGAAACGTGGAATGCGGGGCCGCGCCCCGGCGCGCAGATGCTTGATGCGCCGCTGACGACCGCGGGCGGCGAGCCGATCTATCTCACCGAGGCATTTATCGCGCAGGGCGGGGGCGATTTCGTCCTACTGCAGGCGGGCGCGAATGGCGGCGAGCATTCCGGCTGCAAGTCCATCACCATCGGCGAGGCCACGCCGCTACGCGATTCAGCGGGGCTGTTTACTAGGCGCTACGATGCGCCGGAAGGTGCAGCCTATCTCCTGCGACCCGACGGTTATGTCGCGGCACGTTTCAAGAAGCCGACAATGGCAGCGGTGCAGGCCGCCATGGCCCGCGCCAGCGGGAGGGCGCCATGACACTTTCGACCGCATCGAATTTCAGCGATCCCGACACCGCCTACCGGATGGTGGTGGAAGCGCATCGCGGCCTCAGCGACGAGGACAGCGCGCTGCTCGATACCGCGCTGGTGCTGATCCTCGCCAATCATGTCGGCGACGCAGATGTGTTGCGCGAAGCGATTGCGCTGGCGAAGCGCCAGCTTTCACAGAACAAGACGACTTCAGAGAAGGACGCAAGATGAGCGCAAAGGGTTTCGCATCGACCGGCGACATGGCGGAGAAGACCATCACCTTCTCCGAAATCGGCCCGGACATTTATGCCTTCACCGCGGAGGGCGATCCCAACACGGCGGTGATCGTTGGCGATGACGGCTGCATCGTATTCGATGCGCAGGCGACGCCGGCGATGGCCAAGAGCGTGATCGAGCGGGTCAAGACCGTGACCGACAAGCCGATCAAGTATGTCGTGCTGTCGCACTATCACGCGGTGCGTGTGCTCGGCGCGTCGGCTTACAAGGCGCAGGGCATCGTGGCCTCGTCCGAAACCCAGCGGCTGATCGTGGAGCGGGGCAAGCAGGACTGGGATTCCGAGTATGGCCGGTTTCCACGTCTTTTCCGCGACGCAGAGAGCATCCCCGGCCTGACCTGGCCGACCATCACTTTCGACACCGGCATGACGCTGTATCTCGGCAAGCGCGAGGTGCAACTGATGCATCTCGGCGCAGGCCACACCTCTGGCGACATCGTGGCCTGGGTGCCCGATGCACAGGTGATGTGCTCCGGCGATCTGATCGAATATCACTCGGCCTGCTATTGCGGCGATGCGCTGCTGCGCGAATGGCCGCTGACGCTGAATGAAATCCGCGAGTTCAATCCGAAAGCCGTCGCGCCGGGCCGCGGTGACGCCTTGAAAGGTGAGGCGACGGTGAACGAAGCCATCGCCATGACCCGCGATTTCGTCGGATCCCTGTACGGGGCGGCAGAATTGTCGGTGGCGAAGGGGCGTTCGCTGAAAGAGACCATGGCCGCGACCCGCGAGGTGATGGACCCGAAATTTTCCTCCTTCGCGATCTATGAACACTGCCTGCCGTTCAACGTCTCGCGTGCATTCGATGAAGCATCCGGAATCGACGATCCGGTGATCTGGACCGACAAGCGCGACCGCGACATGTGGGCAGCCCTGCAAGGAGGATAGTGCGATGAACATCAACACCGCTCCCGGCGCTGTGAATCGCAACGCCGTCAATGTCACGCCGGGCTACATGTCCGGATTCGGCAACAGCTTTGAGACCGAAGCTTTGCCCGGCGCATTGCCGATAGGACGTAATTCGCCGCAGAACTGCGCTTACGGCCTTTATGCCGAGCAGCTATCCGGCTCGCCGTTCACCGCGCCGCGCGGCACCAACGAGCGCTCGTGGCTGTATCGCATCCGCCCGTCGGTGAAGCATTCGGGCCGCTTCACCAAGGTCGATGCAGGTCACTGGCGCACCGCGCCCTGCACCGAATACGATCTGCCGATTGCGCAATTGCGCTGGGACCCGCTGCCACTGCCGAAAGAAGGCCAGACCTTCCTGCAGGGCGTTTACACCATGACCACGGCAGGCGACGCGGGCACGCAGGCGGGCATGGCCGCGCATGTCTATCTCATCACCAAATCGATGGTGGATCAGAATTTCTACAATGCGGACGGCGAGATGATGTTCGTCGCGCAGGAGGGTAATCTTCGGCTGGTCACGGAATTCGGCATCATCGACATCGAGCCCGGCGAGATCGCGGTGATCCCGCGCGGCGTCAAGTTTCGCGCCGAGATTCCGAACGGTCCGGCGCGCGGCTATCTCTGCGAGAACTATGGCGGCGCGTTCACGCTGCCGGAGCGCGGGCCGATCGGCGCCAATTGCCTCGCCAACTCGCGCGATTTCCTGACACCGGTGGCAGCCTATGAGGACAAGGAAACACCGACCGAACTTTATGTGAAGTGGGGCGGTTCGTTGTTTGTGACCAAGTTGCCGTATTCGCCCATCGACGTGGTGGCGTGGCACGGCAATTACGCGCCGTATAAATATGACCTGCGGACGTTCTCGCCGATCGGCGCCATCGGCTTCGATCATCCCGATCCGTCGATCTTCACCGTGCTGACCTCGCCGTCGGAAACGGCAGGCACGGCGAATATCGACTTTGTGATTTTCCCCGAACGCTGGATGGTGGCGGAGAACACCTTCCGCCCGCCGTGGTATCACATGAACATCATGTCCGAGTTCATGGGCCTGTTGTACGGCGCTTATGACGCCAAGCCGCATGGCTTCGTGCCGGGCGGCATCAGCCTGCACAACATGATGCTGCCGCATGGGCCAGACCGCGAGGCCTTCGATCACGCCAGCAACGGCGAATTGAAGCCGGTGAAATTGACCGGCACCATGGCCTTCATGTTCGAGACGCGGTTTCCGCAGAGGGTGACGCAATTTGCTGCGACCACGAGCGCGCTGCAGGACGACTACGCCGATTGCTGGCAGGGGCTGGAGCGCCGCTTCGACCCGTCGAAGCCGTAAGAATCCGCATGAGTGACGCTGTTCTCTACGGCTACTTCCGCTCGACCGCGGCCTATCGTGTGCGCATTGCGCTCAATCTGAAAGGGTTGAGCGCGGATCATCGCTTCGTGCATTTGCGCAAGGGTGAACAGACGCAGGCTCCGTACCGCAAAATCAATCCAGCGGGCCTTGTGCCGTACTGGATCGATGACGATCTCGAACTGGCGCAGTCGATTGCGATCATCGAATATCTCGACGAGACGCATCCGAATCCGCCGCTGTTGCCGCCGGATGCGAAGGGACGGGCGATTGCACGCGAGATCGCGCTGGTCGTCGCCGCCGACATTCATCCCATCGGTAATCTGCGGGTTCTAAACCGGCTGATCGACATGGGCGTCGATGAGGCGACGCGCAGCGCGTGGTCGAAACACTGGATCGAAACCGGATTCGAGGCGGTCGAGGCGCGGCTCGCACATCTGCCGGGGCCGTTTGCGCTCGGAGACCAGCCGACACTGGCAGATATCTGTCTGGTGCCGCAGGTGTTCAACGCGCGCCGATTCGGCGTGGATTTGACGCCTTACAAGCGTATCGTGGCGATCGATGCTGCAGCGGCCAGGCTCGATGCGTTCGCAGCCGCCGAGCCGGGCCGCCAGCCCGACGCGGAATAGAGATGGATGGACACGATGCACCCGAACGATCCTAAGCTGCGCTCTTTCATTGAAGTCGATCCGTCCTCGGATTTCCCGATCCAGAACCTGCCTTATGGTGTGTTCTTCACGCCGGAGCAGCCGGACCTGCGCGTCGGCGTCGCCATCGGCGATTTCGTGCTCGATCTGGCGGCGCTGGAAACGGCGGGCTTGATCCGGTTCGACAATGCCAGCGGCGTATTCGCGCAATCGTCGTTGAATGCCTTCATGGCGCTTGGGCCGAAGGTCTGGACCACAACGCGTGCGCGGATCAGCGAACTGCTGCGGCACGATCATCCTGAATTGCGCGACAACAAGGAGCTACGCAATCGCGCACTGGTGCCACGTAATTTCGCCGATATGCATATGCCGATCGCCGTGCAGGGCTTCACCGATTTCTATTCGTCGAAGGAGCACGCGACCAATGTGGGCATCATGTTTCGCGGCAAGGACAATGCGCTGATGCCGAACTGGCTGTCGATCCCCATCGGCTACAATGGCCGTGCCTCGACCGTGGTGGTCTGCGGCACGCCGATCCGCCGCCCGCGCGGACAGCTCAAGCCGCCGACGGCAGACATGCCGGTATTCGGGCCTTGCAAGCGGCTGGATTTCGAACTCGAGATGGGCGTGGTGATCGGGCAGGCGTCTGCTATGGGCGAGATGCTGACCGAGCAGCAGGCTGAAGAGATGATCTTTGGCTTCACGCTGCTGAACGACTGGAGCGCGCGCGATATTCAGGCGTGGGAGTATGTTCCGCTCGGGCCGTTCCAGGCAAAAGCCTTCGGCACCTCGATCAGCCCATGGATCGTGACACGCGAGGCGCTGGAGCCGTTCCGCGTCAAGGGACCGGTGCAGGACCCGGCTCCGCTGGCCTATCTGCAACAGAAGCACGCGCAGAATTACGACCTGCGGCTTGAAGTCGATCTCAAGACCGAAAACATGCAAAAGTCAGCTGCGATCACCCGTACCAATTTCAAGTACATGTACTGGTCATCGGTGCAGCAGCTTGTGCATCATGCCTCCAGCGGCTGTGCGATGAATGTCGGCGATCTGCTGGGTTCAGGCACCATCAGCGGTCCCGAGAAAAGCGAGCGCGGCAGCATGCTGGAGTTGAGCTGGGGCGGTGCAGAGCCGCTCGACCTCGGCAATGGCGTGCAGCGTTCGTTCCTTGAGGATGGCGACTCGCTCACCATGCGCGGCTGGTGTCAGGGCGAGGGCTATCGCGTAGGATTTGGCGAGGTCGAAGGGACGATCCTGCCGACAGTGTGAGCGTTCGACGCTGCGGCACTTGAGTCTGACGAAAATGACTCTCAACGGGAGTCGTCCCGGCGAAGGCCGGGACCCATAACCACCCGCCCGCCCAATTAAGCGGTGGATCATCCCCTTCAAAAACCTCCGCCAGGGAGGTGGGGGTCCGGCCTTCC
>CAZQMD010000047.1:19517-23803 GCA_964594185.1 uncultured Afipia sp.
TCCACACCCCCCGGCCGCCCAATTGAAGCGTTGAACCATCCGTCACAAGACCCTGGGCAGGGATGATGGGTCCCGGCCTTCGCCGGGACGACCTGAAACAGACGACCTTGCCGACCACCTAAGCTGAGAGCTTCTTCAACGGCAATTTCCGCGTCGTTTTCAGCCGATCCAGCACAATGGACGAGCGCACATGCGCGACGCTGTCGTGCGGCATCAGCACATTGTTGACGATGTCGGACAGGCTCTTGAGATCGCTCAGCACGACCTTGAGCAGATAGTCGGCATCGCCGGTCAGCGAATAGGCTTCCTGGATTTCATCCACGCGTCGCATCAGGTCGCGAAAGCGCTTGGCATTGTTCGGCGAGTGCGTTGCCAGCGTGATCTGGATGAACGCGAGCACGTTGAAGCCGAGCGTTTCGCTGGCGAGATCGGCGTGATAACCCGCGATGACTTTCTCGTCCTCCAGCCGCGTGCGGCGGCGCGAGCATTGCGACGCGGAAAGACCCACGGCGTCGGCAAGTTGCTGATTGGTCAGGCGGCCGTCGTCCTGAAGCGCGGCGAGAATTTTGAGGTCGAAGCCGTCCAGCGATATCATGCGTCAAAATCCTCGAATATGCACAATCTGTGCATGATATTAGCAAAGTATGCCTTATTTTGCACGCCCATTGCATGAAATGCGGCGCACGATGCACTCCTGAAACAAGAATCAAGGGAGATCGCCATGGGTCCGTTTCCGCACGATGCACCGGCCGCCATCATTTCCGACCATAACCCGATGGGCACGGACGGCTTCGAGTTCGTCGAATACGCCCATCCCGAGCCGGAAAAGTTGCATGCGCTGTTCCGCCTGATGGGGTTCACGGCGGTTGCCCGTCACAAGACCAAGGCGATCACGGTCTATCGTCAGGGCGACGTGAACTATCTGGTCAACGAGCAGCCGGGCACCCACGGTTATGATTTCGTGGCAGCGCATGGACCTTGCGCGCCGTCGATGGCGTTTCGCGTAGTCGATGCCAAGCGCGCCTATGAGCGCGCGCTGGCGCTTGGCGCGGAACCGGCGGATGCAACATCGTCGCAGAAGACGCTGGATGTTCCCGCGATCAAGGGCATCGGCGGCAGCCTTCTGTATTTCGTGGATCGCTATGGCAAGAACGGCTCAGCCTACGATGCCGAGTTCGACTGGCTCGGCCTGAAGGATATTCATCCCGAGGGCGCGGGCCTGTTCTATATCGATCACCTGACCCACAATGTGCACCGCGGACGGATGGACGTGTGGACCGGCTTCTATGAGAAGCTGTTCAACTTCCGCCAGATTCGCTTCTTCGACATCGAGGGCCGGGCATCAGGCCTGTTCTCGCGCGCGCTGACCAGCCCGGACGGCAAGATCCGGATTCCGATCAACGAGGATGCGGGCGATTCCGGTCAGATCGAGGAATATCTCAACGTCTATCGCGGCGAGGGCATCCAGCACATCGCCTGCGGAGTGAAGGACATCCATTACACCATCGAGAAGCTGCGCGCTGATGGCCTGCCGTTCATGCCGTCGCCGCCGGAGACCTATTTCGAGAAGATCGATACACGGCTGCCGAAGCATGGCGAGGACGTGGCGCGGCTGCAGAAAAACGGCATTCTGATCGACGGTGAGGGCGTGGTCGATGGCGGCCACACCAAGGTGCTGCTGCAGATTTTCTCGGCGAACGCCATCGGTCCTATTTTCTTCGAGTTCATCCAGCGCAAGGGCGACGATGGCTTCGGCGAGGGCAACTTCAAGGCGCTGTTCGAGTCGATTGAAGAAGACCAGATCCGGCGCGGCGTGCTGACGATAGACAGCAAGAGCGCGGCATAAGGTTTCGCTTTTTAAAATTAAAGTTACGACCTTAACGATGTCATGCCCGGGTCAAGCCCGGGCATGACGAACTCTGGATTTTGGCGCATGGCACTACCGGCCTACGACCGCCGCAGATTCAGCAGATTGCCCGTCAAGATCAGCGCCGCACCGGCGATGGTCGCGAGGTCGAGCCGTTCGGCATAAACCAGCCAGCCCACCGCCGCTGACAGCGGCACGCGGAGAAAGTCCATCGGCACCACGACGGTGGCGTCGGCGTAACGCATCGCCTGCGTCATGCAGTAGTGTGAATAGGTGCCGCAGAACGCGATCACCACAATCCAGGGCCAGACATGCGCCGATGGCGCATGCCAGTAATAGATCGCCGGGATCAATCCGATCAGCGACTGGATCACCAGCATCCAAAAAATGATCACGACCACGCTATCGGTGCGGGTCAGCGACTTCACCATGACGATGGCCACGCCGAAACCGAGCGCGGCCAGCACCATGACAAGCTGGCCGGGACTGACGGGTGCAGCGCCAGGCTGCACGATCACGATGACGCCGACAAGGCCGAGCACGATCGCCAGAATTTTCCAGACGTTCAGTTTCTCGCCGAGAAAGCTCATGGCCAGCAGCGCGGTCCACACCGGCATGGTGAATTCAATGGAGACCACCTGCGCCAGCGGAATCATTGTCAGCGCCAGAAACCAGCCATACTGCGCGGCGTAATGAACGACATTGCGGCCGATATGCTGCAGCGGCCGTGCGGTCTTCATGCTGGAAAGGCCGCCGTTGCGATGGATCAGCGGATAGAGCAGGAACAGGCCGATCACGGAGCGCATTTCCATCACCTGGAAAACGCTGAGTTCGCGCGTGGCTTCGCGGCCTGCGACCAGCATGATCAGCATCAGGGTCAGCCAGCCGGCCATCCAGCTCGCGGCCTTGGTGTTGGACGGGGGCATGGCGACGAGAGTTTGGGTCACGAACTTACCTGTGTTGCAGCGCAAATCGACGCGAGGCCGTTCCGGGACGTCTGCTTACGCAATCCGATTTTCGCGTGCAATATCGCCAAAGTCTCGGCAGGCCCGGCAAGTTTGCATCTTGCATCGCTTGGCGAACCTGCAACGATCCGAAACACGGGACATCAGATTCCGGCATCCAGAAAAACAAGAGGAACACGCCTTGCTCGATCCCAAGTCGTTTCAGCCTATGTCGTTGCCGTTCGATGTTGAAACCATGCTGGCGGGCCTGCGCCCATGGGTGGAATGTGAAAGCCCGACCTGGGACGCCGCAGCAGTCAACCGCATGCTTGAACTGGCCGCGCGGGACATGGCGCTCGGTGGCGCGTCGATCGAATATATTGCCGGACGGCAGGGCTTCGGCGGCTGCATCCGGGCGCGGTTTCCGCATCCGAAGCAGGGTCAGCCGGGCATCCTGATCGCGGGACACATGGATACGGTTCATCCGGTCGGCACGTTGCAAAAGCTGCCGTGGCGGCGCGAGGGCAGCAAGTGCTACGGCCCCGGCATTCTCGACATGAAGGGTGGCAACTACGCGGCGCTGGAGGCGATCCGGCAACTGGCGAAGGCATCGGTTACAACGCCGCTGCCGGTGACGGTCCTGTTCACGCCGGACGAGGAAGTCGGGACGCCCTCCACGCGCGACATCATCGAGGCGGAAGCTTCGCGCAACAAATATGTGCTGGTGCCGGAACCTGCATTCAGGAATGCGGGTGTCACCACAGGCCGCTACGCCATTGCACGGTTCAATCTCGAAGCCACCGGCAAGCCGAGCCATGCGGGCGCGACACTCGCTGCGGGCCGCTCCGCGATCCGCGAAATGGCGCGGCAGATCATCGCCATCGACGGCATGACCGGCGATGACTGCACCTTCAGCGTCGGCGTGGTGCACGGCGGGCAGTGGGTGAACTGCGTGTCATCGAGCTGCAAGGGCGAAGCGCTCAGCATGGCCAAGCGGCAGGCCGATCTCGACCGCGGCGTCGAGCGGATGCTGGCGCTGAACGGCACGGCCAACGACGTCACATTCACAGTGACGCGCGGCGTGACACGGCCGGTTTGGGAACCCAATGCGGGCACCATGGCGCTTTATGAACAGGCGCGGGCCGTCGGCGCGAAGATCGGCCTCGATCTGATCCATGGCAGTTCCGGCGGCGGCTCGGATGGTAATTTCCCCGGAGCGATGGGCCTGCCGACGCTCGACAGTCTTGGTGTTCGCGGCGCGGACTATCACACGCTAAACGAGCATATCGAGGTCGACAGCCTTGTCGAACGCGGACGTTTGATGGCCGGTCTCTTGGCCAGCCTGCAATGATTTGCCAAGATGACAGCGCATCGCGCCTGTTCCCATCGTTCACGGATCTCTCATGCCCAATATTGAACTGATCGACAGCTTCGCCGACGAACTCACCGCCATCCGCCGCGACCTTCATGCGCAT
>CAZQMD010000048.1:0-23647 GCA_964594185.1 uncultured Afipia sp.
CTTCGGTCGGCATCTGGTTGTTAATGGTGCTGGTGTTTGACATGGGGCTGCTCGGCATTTTGGTGGTCGATCAGGGGCGCTTCATTTCAGCTTCCGTCCTCGAAGCTTTGCTCTTTCTCAATCCTACCGATCTTTACCGGCTGACCAATTTGACCGGCTTCAATGTCAGCCAGTTTTCGGGGATGGCCGGACTGGCTGGGTCGACTGGGGCCGGAATTGGCGCGCTATTGCTGGGCCTGCTGATCTGGATTGCCGCACCGCTCGGGCTTGCGACGGCATTCTTTGCACGGAGGGAGTTATGATCCTGCGGATGCTATTCGCCTTCGCCGCCACCATTTTGCTGGCCGGATGCAATCAGGATCCAGCCAGTTCGGTCGCGCCGCCGCCGGTCGCACTCAATAGCGATGCGATGGGAGTGTTCTGTGGCATGAATCTGCTCGAGCATCCCGGCCCGAAAGGCCAGATTATTACGGCGAGCCGGATCGACCCGTTCTGGTTTACCTCGGTGAGGGACACCGTGGCTTTTACCCTGATGCCCGACCAGCCACGCGACATCCGTGCGATCTATGTTTCAGATATGGGGCAAGCGAAGAGTTGGGAAAATCCGGGTGAGACCAACTGGATCGACGCGCGCAAGGCGCTGTTTGTGATCGAGAGTCGAATGCAGGGCGGGATGGGAGCGGCCGAAGCTGTTCCGTTCGGAAGTCGCGAGGCTGCTGACGCGTTTGTCGCGGCCAACGGCGGCCGGGCGGTGACGTTCACCCAAATTCCTGCGACCTATGTGCTCGGCAGCGACGTCCCCCATGACCAGAGCAAGCATGATCGTCCGGACGTGCGGCTCAACTGACGAGGATTAGCCGATGCTCGAGCAAGGTCTTACCCGCAGGCGCCTCATCGTCATTGCCGCTACGGCAGCCGGATCTTCGCTGCTGACCGGTGAGCAAGCCGTCGCGTCCGGCGATGCGGTGCAGTGGCGCGGATCGGCCCTTGGTGCGCAAGTGTCGATCGAGATCTATCATTCTGATCGGGCGGAGGCCGGCCGACTGGTCGAGCGCTGTGTTCTCGATGTGCGACGGCTCGAGCAGCAGTTCAGTCTGTACCGGGCAGATTCGGCGATCTCGACGCTCAATCGAACTGGGTTTCTTGTTTCTCCCGCTCCCGAGATGGTAGCGCTGCTGCAAGCCGCGCTGCATTTTTCCGATCTCACCGGCGGCGCATTCGACCCAACGGTGCAGCCGTTGTGGCGGCTCTATGCTGATCATTTCTCTGCGGAGATGCCCGATAGCGAAGGGCCTGCTCCGCATAGGATCACTGAAGCGCTGGCGAAAGTTGGCCACAACGGTGTATTCGTGAACGAGGATCGTGTTGCGCTGGTCAGGCGCGGTGCCGCCATTACGCTGAACGGTATCGCGCAGGGTTTCGCCACAGACCGCGTTGTCGAACGGTTGCGCAGCGCGGGATTGTCGACAACCCTCGTCAATATGGGAGAAATTCGGGCGATCGGGGCGCGACCCGATGGCGCCCCATGGCGTGTTGGTCTCGCCGATTGCGACCGGGCCGGCGCAATCACCGAAACCATCGACCTTGTGGATCGTGCTGTCGCGACGTCGGCGGGCGCCGGCTTTCAGTTCGATTCCAAAGGCCGCTTTACACATCTGTTTGACCCTGCGACCGGACGAAGCCCGTCGCGCTATGCGAGCCTAAGCGTTATTGCGCCGACGGCCACCGAAGCGGACGCACTTTCGACTGCGTTTAGCCTGATGCCGGTGTCGCGCATTCAGGATATCGTAGCCATTCGACCTGATGTGCAGGCCCGTATCATTGACGCAAGCGGAACTTTGTTGGTTTTCGGTGCTTGAGACATTCCATCGACGTATCCGAAAGCGCATCAATGGCGGGCTAAACGGCCGAAGAATCCCGACCCCACGGGGCCACTACAACAGGAGCACAAAATGCGAGAATTGGTTTTCGTTGCAATATTGGCTGTCGCGGGTGCGGGTCAGGCCAGTGCTCAGGACGCAGCTGCGGGCGAGAAGGTGTTTACGGTGTGTAAGGCCTGCCACCAGATCGGCGAGAGCGCGAAGAACGGCGTTGGACCTATGCTCAACGGCATCATCGGCCGTAAGGCGGGCAGCGTTGCGGACTATTCTTATTCGGCAGCCAACAAAGATTCCGGGATCACTTGGGACGAGGCGACCTTCCGCGAATACATCAAGGACCCCAAGGCGAAAGTTCCGGGCACCAAGATGATCTATGCCGGACTCAAGGACGAGCAAAAGACCATCGACCTCGTCGCGTTTCTCAAGCAATTCGATGCCGATGGGAAGAGAAAGTAAGTGCTTGGCACGAAAACAAGCTCGCTAGTCTTGGATGATCGTCGTGTCGGCAGCCACTCGGACTGCACGCTGAAGTTCACGGTGTTTAGCCTAAACAATTCAGCACTAGGCGAAAAGCAATGTCTTCGTTAAGTAGCGAGCGTCCCGGGCTGGCACAGGCAAGGGCTTGCACAAGCTCTGAACCTTAAGCGTGATTCCTGATCACGCTTACGGTAATCCCTGTTCAGAACCCAGTTTTCCCTGTTCTAGGTAATTTTTTTCCCTGTAACTATTTTAGGGAAATTCTCATACAAGCGCTGCGCGGCAGCGGTTTCTTGCGTCGAAGTTCCTCTGCGCAGGCCAAAAATCGCGAACTTCCCTGTAAAATTCCCTGTTAACAGGGAATTTTACCAGAGACCGGTGCGATCAGCACTGCCTCGCCAGCCAGCCAGTCCGGCTTTTATAGAATATTATTTTTTTAGTGCAGAAATGCCCGCAAATGGCGGGCTTTTCATGCGTAAGGAGTCTCTGTGGAGACCGATGTTCGCACCAATTCCTCCGGAAATCCCTGAAAGTCTCCATGTATTCATTGGAAAATTCCCGTTTTTTGGAGACTGGCATTGGAGACCGGAGAAAAAAACCACTGCTTGGGGCGGCGGCAGTGGTAATCGCAACCTTTGGCGGCGAGCGTAGGGACTGCAGTGGACAAATTCGGGGTGACACCGGCAACCCCATCGAAGCTTTTATAGAGCCTTGCTTAGTTGAACTCGCTTTGAGAGCGCTTCCCGGCTTTCTTTTCGTTCGCTGTATCGGTTTGTGAGATATGCCGATTCATTTCGCGTCAGCAGTGTGAACTTTACCAGTTCTTCCATCACGTCGACCATGCGGTCGTAGTACGGCGATGGTTTCATACGGCCGCAATCATCAAATTGTTCGTATGCCTTCGCCACTGAGGATTGATTTGGAATCGTGATCATCCGCATCCAGCGGCCAAGAACGCGAAGCTGATTGACTGCGTTAAACGATTGCGAGCCGCCACTGACTTGCATCACGGCTAACGTTTTTCCTTGCGTGGGCCGAACAGCCCCAATCGAGAGCGGTATCCAGTCGATTTGAGTTTTTATGATGCCGGTCATTGCACCGTGGCGCTCAGGACTGCACCAAACCTGGCCCTCCGACCATGTCGAAAGGTCGCGCAGCTCTTCAACTTTTGGGTGGTCGCTGGGGGCGTCATCGGGCAGCGGCAAACCTGTGGGATTAAAGACGCGGGTTTCCGCACCGAAGGCTTCAAGCAGGCGCGCGGCTTCCATTGTTGCAAAGCGGCTAAAAGACCGCTCCCGCAATGAGCCGTACAGCAACAAAATTCGCGGCCGGTGAGTCGCTCGCGTTGGCGGACCTAAGTCAGTCCTAGGCAATTCAAAAGCTCCCCTATCGATATTGGGAAGGCCAAGCAGGTCAGGCGGCATCGATAACCTCGCCATCCTCTTTCACAAACCGGCCGATATGTGGGTTCGGTAGTAAATCAAGCACCGCCTCGGATGGACGACAGAGCTTTATGCCCTTTGCGGTAACTACAATTGGCCGATTGATCAGAATCGGAGTCGCCAGCATGAAGTCGATGAGATCATTATCGCTCCACTTGGAATCGGCCAACCCAAGCTCAGCGTAAGGCGTGCCCTTCTCACGGAGCAAAGACCGCACCGGCATTCGCATTTTATCGATCAACTCAATCAGCCTTTCACGTGCGGGCGGCGTTCTGAGATATTCAATTACGATTGGCTCGACACCGCTTTGCCTAATCATAGCCAGTGTGTTGCGTGAAGTACCGCATTCTGGATTGTGATAGATCGTGATGCTCATAATTGAGCCTCCGGATTTAGAGCAGGGGCGTCTCGCTCCGGGCGCAATAGCCAAGACATGACTGCGAGACCAACGAGTGCGCCGCAGAATTCCGCTAGAATGAATCCGGGCAAGTCGTGCGGCCGAATGCCGGAGAACGTATTTGTTAATGAGCGCGCGATCGCTACGGCCGGATTTGCAAATGAGGTTGATGCTGTGAACCAATAAGCGGCTGTGATGTAGAGGCCGACTAACCACGGTATGGCGTCTTTCTGAAATCGAATGCCAGCAAGGATTGTTGCAACGAGTCCGAAGGCCGCAATACCTTCCGCGAACCATTGTGAGCTGCCGGTTCGTGCTTTTAGAGAGACATCGAGAATGGGTAGGGCGAACATCAAATGCGCCATGATCGTGCCGACAATTCCGCCCGCGATCTGGGCCAGGACGTAAAGCAGACCAGTGCCGACTGACAACTCTCGCTTAAGCGCAAATACCAGTGTCACGGCTGGATTAAAGTGGGCGCCGGAAATTGGACCGAGGATTGTGATCAGTACGACGAGAATGGCGCCGGTTGGTAAGGTATTGCCGAGCAGAGCTAAGGCAACATCTTTCGTGAGCGTTTCGGCCATGATGCCAGAACCCACAACTGTCGCCACGAGCAACGCTGTTCCCAGTCCTTCGGCGACCAGTCGACGTGGCAGATCGAAAGCAAGCATCAGCCGGCTTTCTCTTGACCTAATGTCGATCCGTCGAGACGGCCGATTTCGCGCAGTTGAGTGCCGAGCGACAGCTTATCGATTCCGGAAAGCGGCAGGCTGGTAAACGCGATCAGTCTATTTTTCAGATAACGAAACGCTGTAAGGAATGCGGCGTGCTTCTGAAAGTCGTTACCTTCCACGGCGGCTGGATCCTCAATCCCCCAATGCGCGGTCATTGGTTGTCCTGGCCAGATAGGGCAGGATTCACCGGCTGCGTTATCGCAAACAGTGAACACGAAATCCATCACGGGTGCGTCGGGAGCGGCAAACTCTAGCCAGCTTTTTGAGCGCATGCCTTCAGTTGGATATTCCAAACTTTCAAGAACTTTCAGTGC
This sequence comes from uncultured Afipia sp., assembly GCA_964594185.1. Lineage (GTDB taxonomy): Bacteria > Pseudomonadota > Alphaproteobacteria > Rhizobiales > Xanthobacteraceae > Afipia. The sequence continues at coordinate 5,248 of CAZQMD010000048.1, forward strand.
GAAAGGGTTCACTTCTCCTTTTGGCTCACTTCCTGCCGAGAAAGATTGAAAGCGACCACGACCATCCTTTCGCAAAATCGATTCAGCGAGGATCGAACGCGCGGAATTACCGGTGCAGAGAAACAGGACATTGAAAATTCTATCTGACATTACGTTTTCCCTTTGGAGAACAAGAGGACAGGCTTTCAATCAAGGGCGCACACACCTCGGGGCGACCACCGCAGCAGTCCTTGACCAAAAACAGCGTGACCTCTTGAAGTACGGATAAATTGGCGCGGTAGATGATCGAACGGCTATGGCGCTCGCCCATTACAAGTCCCGCACGTGATAAGATTGAAAGATGAGATGAGAGAGTATTCTGCGGAACGCCCACAAGACGCGCTAATTCGCCAGCCGGCACGCCGTCAGGTTCGTGCTTCACCAGAATGCGGAAGGTATTGAGGCGAGTTGCCTGTGCGAGCGCGGCGAAGGCGTCAATTGCTGCTAAAGGTTCCATATATCCAGAATAACAGATATATTGATACGGTCAACGGCGCTACGAAGCAGCAACTTCGGCCTAATATTCCCGAATCTGCTGGTGCAGGAGCAGAGACCGGTTCGATCAGGAATGCGTGAGTTCGAATCCTCTCACTCCAGCCAGCCAGTCCGGCTTTTGGAGAATACTATTTTTCTGAGGCAGAAATGCCCGCAAATGGCGGGCTTTTCATGCGTTACGAGTCTCTGTGGAGACTAATGTTCGTGCCAATTCTTCCAAATATTCCCGAAAGTCTCCATGTATCTGTTGAAGAATTCCCGTTTTCTCGAGATTCGCCTCAGAGACCGGAGAATAAAACCACTGTGTGATGACGGGGCAGTCTGTCTCGGACGTATTCAACAAAAAGGCGAGCAGCACGAGCGCGCGCTGAATGCGTTCGACAAGCGTCAGCTTGTTCTCTCCATCTGCAACCATGACACCGGCACGTTGTGTTGCTCCGGATATCAATGGGTGTCGCTGCGCTAAATGCGAGAGACTCTTGCCATCCAGCGCGAACTTTTCCATCGATTTTGATCGAGCTAATAGGATGCCTGATATCGCAGCCGATTTTCCATGCTGGACTTTTGGCAAGAATTTTGGTGGGCCGCGTGTGTTGCAGCCCGAGCTCTTTTAGTTTTTGCAATGAGTTGGGCGGGGTAGCACTACGAGCCGCAACTTTTGTGTTCAAAGGGAACTCAGAAGCCGTTCTTCTCTTGTTCACCGCTCGCGAGTCGTGCAGAATCGATGGATATCATTTCTTGGTTGTAAGCACTTTTGTTTTTGAATGATGCAGCATGGTTATTCGGCGTATTGCCACATTTCTTGGGCGGCGAGGTAAGAAGCGTCCCGCCACCACCCGCGAGTCCGGCCCGCCCCCTGCACCGAATGCGGCACCGATTGTGCCGCAGCGCGCCGGGCCGCCACTTATTATTTGGGAATCCGAGCTTCGCGCCATTGCGATTGAGACCGCCGCTTGGTCCATCGAAACCGGCGGAGACCTCTTTGGTCGCTGGCAAGGCACGCCCATCGTTTTCCTCGCCACGAAGGCCGGCCCCAACGCGCAACGAAGCAATGCGCATTTCCGACTTGATGTAGATTATCTGCGGAAGCTGAGTGGCCCCCTCGCGGAGGATTGGGCGCTTCGATACTTCGGCGACTGGCATTCGCATCACCGGCTCGGGCTCCTCGAACCGAGCTCAGGGGACCGCCGTCGCATTCGGCAGCTCGGGCAGCGAAACCAGTTTCCGGGAATGGTGGAGATAATCGTCACAACGGAGGGATCGGAAAACGCACCGATCATTCGTATCCATCCCTGGTTCTACGACCTGTCTTCCGCAGAGGGGCCAGTTGCCATGAACGTGACGGTTCTGGCTGGATGCAGTCCCATTCGCCAAGCACTTCTGACGCGCAATGCCTTCCCCGAACAGGAACTGAAAGCGTGGGAGCAGGTGTCGCTCGACCGGCTGCGCATTGGACGCGATGGCAATCCCCCAACCACCGACAAGGCACCTGAAATTGACGCCACCACGCGCGACCGAACACTTGCGCATTTAGCTGAAGCGCTGACGAACGCTAGCGGTGAGCCGATTGAACAACACAAGACCGCGTTCGGACAAATTCTCGTTGCGAAGCTGGTGCAGCAACAGCACCTCGCGTTCGCCATCGATGCCAAATGGCCGATGATTGTGCTGGAAGTTCACCAGATTAATCGAACCGACGGCACGACCGAAGTGCTCAGCACGCCCGACGGTCTTCTGGCCTCCGACATTGCGGGAGTGATCAGCGCGTTTCACGCCACTAAATTGCGTTCGGGGGTATGACCGATGTGGACACAAGGACAGCGTCAGCGCCTCGCAACAGAGCATCAAATTCTTCAGAACGAGGGGTTCACTCAGTTTTCTGTCTGGCATCATTCTGCGTCTGACACCTACACCGCCTCTGGCTTCGCGACCTCTAGCGCGGGAAAAAACTATCATCTTTGGATGCCGATCCCATCCGGCTTTCCTACGCAGCGCCCACCGCTTTACGTCATTAATCCGCACCCACTGCGTAAAGCGAACGGCACGTCAATTTCTACACTTGGGGTCTCGCATGCGATGCACACCTTGCAGCCGCACGACAATGGATACGTCCAGATTTGCCACTGGCGGGATGCTCGCTGGCACTCGGGAATCGTTTTGCAAAAGGTGTTCCTGAAAGGCCACCTTTGGATTGAAGCGTACGAGCAGCATCTCGCTACTGGGCGCGACTTGGCCGATTTCGTTCGCACGATGGCGGAGAATGCATGACAACCAACCCTGTCCAAAGCCAGATGATCCGCGAAGCGATGCAAGCCATCGCCGAGCGCAAACCGGGCAAATCAAAGCTCGTCTACGACAAGACGAAGCGAACGATCGTCGCCGTCGCCGAGGGCGCACAGACACCGAAAGCGCTGAACATTACGGCTGACGATGCCGACATGTTCGCTGTTGTAACTCTGTCGGCCGAATGGCTTCGCAGCCATTGGTCTGCGTTAAAGAAAACCGGCCGGTTGCGCATTTCGTTCAGTTCTTGGGACGGCGGTGATGCGTTGACCCAATCGGAGCTGTGTGTGCAGCCAAGCTCCAGCCGCGTCGAGGGGTGGCTCCAGATCACCGGACAGCCCAGTTCTGAGGTCAACATCACCCTCTCGCCTGTCGATGCCGGTGCGTCGCAGCGAGCGGCGTTTGTAGCGCCCGACGGGACAGCCTATCGCGCGAAAGCCGCCTCACAAAATGGACAACCGCTCGACGTTGAGTTTGCCGACGTGGAACCGCAGCTGGATTTGCGTCGCGCCGGCATCCTTGAAACGGCTGTACTCAAGGACAAAACGGCGCTTTGCATTGGACTCGGAACCGGAGGCGCATTCGTCGCGGTCGAGCTCGCGAAGTGTGGGGTCGGGCGTTTCGTGCTCGTGGATCGCGATCGGCTTTCGGTCGGCAATGTGGTGCGACACCCCGGTGGCATCTCTCACGTTGGGCGTTCGAAGGTAAACGTCCTGCGCGATCTTATCTTGGAGAAGAACCCGAAGGCGGAAGTCGAGAGTCATGCCATTGCGGTTGGATTCGATACGCGAGATGCAATCGCGCAGATGGTGAAAGGCGCTGATGTCGTGATTTGCGGCACCGACAATCGCCAAAGCAAGCTTTTAATCAACGAGCTGTGCGTCGATGCCGACATCCCTGCTGTGTACGGCGGCGCATTTCGCCGCGCGTATGGCGGGCAGGTTCTGCGCGTTAGGCCGAAGCAATCCCCCTGCCAGCAATGCTTTGTTTCAGCTCTGCCCGATGAGGCTGCCGACGTAGAGATTTCGACAGAGGCTGACGCAGGGGAGATCGCCTATTCGGATCAGCCGGTTGCCGTCGAGCCGGGCTTGTCGCTCGATGTCCTGCCAATAGCTAATTTACTTGCCAAACTCGCGCTGCTTGAGTTGCTGGCCGATAAGTCTTCCACGCTAAACGCACTGCGCCGAGATTTCGACGCGCCTTGGTATCTCTGGCTCAATCGGCCCGAGCCGGGTACCCAATACGCCACCATGCCGCCGCTCAGCGAAAGCAGCGACGAGATGACCATCAACCGCTGGTACGGCGTTTATTTCGATCGCGATGATTCCTGCCCAGTATGTGGTGACTTCCTTGCCGGAATTGCGGCTTCATACGGGCTTGATCCAGCGAAGTTGCCAGCACTCCCGGAAGGGAGCTGACAGCGTGGAGCTTAATGGCAGTTTCAGCACCTATCTTAGCTCAATTGAGCCAGACGAGGACGCGGTCTCGAAGGCCAAGTCTGCCCATGAGAAAGTTCGCGAAAAGCTCAAGAGCGACGACGAAGCAAAGGACGCGCATAAGGACACGTTCTTATCGGGCTCGTACGCGCGGCATACCGCGATCCACAACATCAACGACGTCGACGTGATATGCTTGGTCGACATTGACCACACCATCACCGAGCCGGAGGTGGTATTGAGTTGGTTGAAGGGCGTGCTTTCAAAATACTACAGTGAAACGCGGCTCCAGGGGCGTTCGATCGGGGCAAGCGCAGCCAAGGGTGTGTGGCTTGACATTGTTCCGGGCACACCGATGTCTGCCGATGATGGCCCTCTCTGGATTCCGGATCGCGACGCAAAGGAGTGGGTGCAGGCCCATCCTAAGGGCCAGCTCGCTGCGTCAACGAGCAGGAACAAAGCGACAGACGGCTACTACGTTCCGACGGCTAAATTGCTCAAGTCATGGCGCGACCGGCTGCCGACCGAGAAGTCGAAGCCGAGGTCATACATTCTGGAAACGCTGATCCATCAGGCCATAGGAAATCCGATTTCCTATGCTTGTGCTGTCGTGAACGTGCTTGAAGGCATCCACAATAGTTACAGCTGGTACCGCGGAACGAATATGGTGCCCCAAATGCCCGATCCGGGCTATCCGTCGGTCAACGTGGCAAAGCGATGGTCGAGCGGTGACTTCGACGCGTTTCTCGACCAAGTGAAGTCGGCTGCTCAAACAGCTCGCCAAGCCCTTGACGCGATCGATGAGGCGGAAAGCAAGAAGCTCTGGCGTAAGCTGTTTGGCTCTACTTTCGGGCAATAGGTCAACACGATGGCGAAAGCACCATTAAATCCAGGCTCTCTCGTCACCCCGTCTGCCATGGGCGGTATCGTGGGAGGCAAGGGCTTTGATTTTCAGACGCGCTACACGGTGTGCCACTTACCTGTTTGGCTGACTCAAGGCGGCTTCCAGCAGATATTTTCCGAAGGTACCGGCGACATCGATGTGCGGTACGTCGCCGATGGAAAGTCAACGCGGCAGCACATCCAAACGAAGGATCATGATGTTACGCCGAGCGAGTTCAAGGAGGTTGTCGATACCTTCATGACAAGCGACGCGGGCATGCCCGGCGTGTATGAGCGTTTCACGCTAGCCTGTCCGTCACTTTCTCAGCAGCTTCGTCCGGTCGAGACAGGGCTCGCGCGGTTGCGCAATGCGAGCCCATTTTATGACGATGCGCCTTCCGCCCTAGCACCGACGAAAGAAGATGTGGATGCGCGTATGCGCAGCCATGCTTTGAACGATGCGCAGATCCAATTTATTCACGATAAAGTTTTTATCGAAGTTGGCCATGGTGACCTTGCGCATGATGAGCGTGCTCTTGACATTTTCATTGCGCGCCTCCTGAAGCATCCAGAGTTTGCCGACAAAATCCGCGCGATGGTGCAGCCGGCTTACGCCGAGATGATCCGCTATGTCAGTGCAAGCAAGGGAAATGTTCTTGATCGCTCGTCGATCGAGGGTTTCCTTCGTGCTGCCGTCCTATCCAGCTTGTCTTCCGAAGCGAGGGTGACGCTTTGGCTTCAGAATTGGACGAAAGAGGCTTTCGATCCGCCAGCGGACTACGAGTTAGACTGGACCGCGCATTTTGACCGGCAGTCCCGCCGGGTTCCGACCGCTGATGTTTGGAATTCAGACCTGATCCCGCAGATCAATGCCCTTAAGTCCAAAATTCTCGCGGCAGGCGCTGTTCGGAGCATTCGCCTTCGAGGCAAATGTGCGTTGTCGACCGGAGTTGCGCTCGGCGCGGCTTTTCCGAATGTGGGAGGCTGGACATTTGAGATACCCCAGCCGCCCGCCAAGGAGCCGTGGCGATCCGATGCAACGCCAACCCCGAACTATCGATTGGAAGAAGAAATCATCGAGGGACAACCAACCGGCGCTGACCTAGTGCTTGGCCTGAACATTCGCGGCGATGGGCGCGAGGACGTTTTGCGCTATGTTCAATCAACCGGGCAGATACCGCAAGCGTATGTCTTTCTTTCTCCGTCAAGCCAAGGAGCCCTATCCATCGGCGGAGCCGAGGATGCAATTGCGATGGCATCAGCCATTCGTGAACGGCTCGGAGTTCTTCTGAAGGCGCGTCAAGTGCGGACAACGCGACTGTTCTTCTACGGACCCTTTGCGCTTTCCGTGTTTGTCGGGCAACAGCTGACGTCCATTGGTGAGGTTCAGCTGTTTGAGTACCAAGACCCCAGCTATGTTCCGAGCGCCTTGCTTCGAACGTAATCCACGTGAGGGCGAAACTCGCATGCTTACGACCGAACAGCTCCTCAACGGGCTACCACCAGACCTGACGCTGCGGTTCTTCGCCAAATTCGCCCGAATGGAATTCGCGTTGAAGCAGCGTCGCCTGCTCCGCTTCACGGCGGAGGGGGAGGTGGCGCAGATTGGTCAGCCGAGCCTTGTCGTCCGCCTCGGAGCTGAATTCTTTGCGGCCGTTCATTCTGCGCAGATGGCTGAGACTTTGATCGCAATCCCGCCGAAGCACTTTCTCGTCGGTGGCAACGGCGGCGTGGAATTCGGTGCGCAGCCCGCTGCCATCGAGACGACCTCCGATTTGATCGGCGCGACTTGGCGTGTCCGCAACAATCTCTTTCACGGCAACAAGCTGTTTCCGGCAAACCGCGAGCGAGACGAGGGTTTGATGACGGATGCGTTGGCCGTGCTCGACATGATTCTGCAGGCGCTGCCCGATGTATCGTCAGCCTTTCAGGAACCTCAGCAATACTTTTGAGCCAAGTTTTTTCACAATCCATTGGAGTAAAAGCCTTAGCTCTGACACCAAAGAGGAATTTGCGGATGAACCTTCAAGAATTTGAAGCCGCAGTTGACGCGTGCCCTGACGAGATCACTCCAAAACTAGATAGCTTGGAAGCACTCTACGAGTATGTCGGACTGCCGGTCGAAAGTTCCTTTTCGCGAAACGAAGCGGCGCAAGAACTTTACCGGAAAATCGTCTTGGCTTTTCCCGCCGGCCGGCAGACCGTTTGGAAGCGTTGCCGTGACCTTCTTGAAGAGCTCATTCAGGATCACGTGCTCGACGGGAAGCCGCTCGATCCGTATTTCGAGGTTCTGGAGCACCTACGAGATGCCGTTCGCGCAGAAGGCGCAACTCCCGGCGATATCAAAGGCGATTGGAACGCGGCAATCCGGCATGCGTTCGATCACACGCGCGTAAGCAACTGGGACACGAGCGCGACGCGCGAGAACACCCACACCCGCGAGTTCGAACTGGCAAGGGCCGCTAGACGCTTGCGCGAAGCGGGCTGCAAGCTGCTGCGAACAGGGCATTACCTGAGCCTGGCACCAGAGTCCGAAATGCTCTTAGTTGAAAGGCTCGAAGCAGCCATAGCGCAGATTGGCGGACTGAACGCTGCACGCCGTGTCTTTGCTCAGATCACGCCGCTCTATCGCGAGGTGTACGAACGGTATGATCTGGTCAAGCGGCCTAGCATGATCGGTGGTGGGAAGCCCCAGATACCGTTTGGCTATATCCTTATGCTTGCGGCGAAGCACTTCATTGGGAAGAAGCCAAACCAAGACACCGATGCGAACTGGTTAAGTATGCTTCGTTTGGCAAGTGACTACGCCGCCGTGTTCGACGTGCAGGAATACGCACCGAGCGTCTGGCGGAACATGGATGCAGCCGAACTCATTGTGTATCTCCGTGAGGTCGCGCAATTCGACACGCTCTTTCGCCTTCCGCAAATCCGAGCCTCCGATATGGACACCATTATTCGAGGCATCCTCCGTGACCTTGATCTCGACGAGAAGCGGGGCGGCGGCTGGACCCTGAACGACCTGCTGACGATCCTTCAGGTATTGCTGGACGGCTCCAAGGCAAAGCGGGGACCTCACTCGTTCGATACCGACAAGATTTTAACCGCGCAGTCAGGCCTTGATCTCATCACCGTCACGGCCGCTCTTAACGAGGTGTTCAGTCATCCAAAAACGGGGGCAAATCCGAATTTCTCGAAACCGACGGACGGGCCGACGGACGATCCGGGTGGCCGAGAACTCGGTCACAATTTTTACACACGTCCTCTACTTACCGCGGATGAGAAAACGTATTGGCTGCTGGATCGGTCGATGTGTTCAACGTCTTGCTTTGAAGCCATTCTAGGAGCAGCGCGAAGCACCGAGCAGAAGCTGGACCAGAAGCTTGGCGCTACGATCGAGGCGTTCTTGCGCGATAAGTTTCACGACCATCAGATTACGACAGTGTCGGGCGACTATGATGTCGATCGTGAGCACGGCGAATGCGATATCGTCGTCGAGACGGAAGAAGTGATCGTCTTCTTTGAAATCAAGAAGAAGCCATTCACCCGTCGCGCTCAAGCCGGGTCAGATGCGCACGTTCTGCTTGACCTTGCCGAAAGCCTTGTTTCCGCGCAAGTTCAGGCGGGGTGGCACGAGGTGCGCTTGCGGAAGTACGGTTATATTGACCTCGATGAGAAGGGCCAAAAGTATAGGTTGGAGTTGAAAGGTCGGCACATCGAGCGCATTGCAGTCTCGCTACTTCAATATGGAAGCTTTCAAGACCGGATTTTCCTTAAGCAACTCCTCGAAGGAATAATGAACGCGTCTTTTACAAGCCCTGACCCCTTGGTGAACAAGAAGATGACGGCCCTCAACGCCTCGTTGAATGAATTGCGCGACCAGTTTGCGGCGCTTCACCCGGGACAAATGGAAGTCAGAGCGCCTTTTTTCCATTGCTGGTTCTTGAGCGTTCCGCAATTGCTTGCTCTGCTCGATGGCGTGACGGGTCCCGCCGAGTTCAAAAGAACGCTGTGGCAGACGAGGGGTGTGGTTACGGGAACAGCGGACTTCTATTACGAACTTGCCTTCATGCAGCGGTAACTCCGCGGATGCCTTCACCCGGCGAAATCCGGCGAAAACGCACTTTGCCAACTGCCCTTTCAATGTCGAAAGTGCAGGGGCATGTGCAGTCTCTACAGTACCTGTCGCGACAGCTTGCCCTCGACGAGGGGCGCGACAACGATATCGTGCGCGTTGATTGATGCTGTCTTAAATATGAAGCGGTTTGGCACGTGTCGTTCCGGTCATGAAACGCTGAGAGTTAAAGGCCTGATCAGAAGCCCAAAGCCTGGTATTGGTCGCGCCATGTAAGCGGCAGAGTCTTCGGGATCAGCACCAAGGACAACGTCGCTGGCTGATCTCCGTTAAAGATAGCGCCGGCGATATTCGGCGACAAAAACGCATAGCGCAGCTCCTGGCGTACCAACTTTGGGTGCAGGTTAACAGAAGCCGCTAGCGCCTCGACGGTGTCGAAGCTGTTGTTCTGCAGATCACGTAGCCATGCATGGGCTCGAACAATGGCTTGAACCAGTTTTGCATCGGGCTGCCGTTCGCCGTTCTCCTCAATGATAGTTGCCGAACTCGGTTGGAACATCTGCCAAGGGATCGAGAATTTGTTCGATCGAATCTTTGCTGCTGGCGTGGCGGTAATTTTGATAGCGCGGCTACTTAGTTCGGCACGTGACACAAAGCTCCCAACAATATCCGCATTCGTCACGGCCTGACCGATCTTCAACCTTTCCCGCAAGGCATTGATCAGCGCCTGTTCGATATCGGAAGCCGGGACGCGTGCGACCGATCCGGCATCGGCTTTGCGGCCGCGCAGTAGGGCTGAGCTGACATAGAAACGATAGCGGGCACCATTCTTCGACGAAAAGCTCGGGCTCATGGCATTTCCGCGATCATCAAAGAGTTTGCCCATCAGGAGAGCACCGCTTTCAGATCGTTTCACCTTCCTTTTAGTCTTGCTCGACGCCAACAGTTCTTGAACCTTGTCGAAGGTTTTGCGGTCGATGATCGCCTTATGCTCGCCGGGATACCATTTGCCGCCGTGACCAGTCTCACCGATGTAAACTCGGTTTTTCAGGAAATGAGCAAGGGGGCCGTAGGTGAACGGGATGCCGCCGTTGAACTTCTTGACCTTGGTGTTCCGCCGCTTGGTCACGATGCCACGCTTGTCGAGATCGGTTACAAGGCGGCTAAACGATTGCAAATCGATGTAACGCCGAAAGATGATGCGGACGGTTTCTGCTTCGGTGGGATCGATGACGAGTTTCTTGTCCTTGGCCACATAACCGAGCGGCACCGTGCCGCCAGTCCATTTTCCTTTCCTACGGGAGGCTGCCACCTTGTCCCGGACGCGCTCCGAGGACAGCTCGCGCTCGAATTGGGCGAACGACAGCAGGACGTTCAGTGTGAGCCGTCCCATCGAGGTGGTGGTATTAAACTGCTGGGTCACGGCCACGAAAGAGATCGATCTGGCGTCGAACGCCTCGACCAGTTTGGCGAAATCAGCCAGTGAACGGGTGAGGCGGTCGATCTTGTAGACGACGACCACATCGACCTTGCCGGCGTCGATATCCTTCAAAAGTTGCTGGAGGGCAGGGCGTTCAAGGTTGCCGCCGGAGAATGCCGGGTCGTCATAGGGCTGCTTGATGACCTTCCAGCCGAGCGATGCCTGGCTCTTTATATACGCCTCGCAAGCCTCCCGTTGGGCATCGAGCGAATTGAATTCCAGCTCGAGGCCATGCTCGGTCGATTTGCGCGTATAGATCGCGCAGCGGAGGGTTTTGGGAACGCTACTTGCCATCTGCGGCACCTTGAGACTTGGACCGTAGCCCGAAGAACCGCGGTCCATTCCAGTTGGTCCCGGCAATCAAGGATGCGATCTCGGAGAGGCCTGCATAGGTTTTGCCCTCATAGGCAAAGCCGTCCGGACGAACCACGACGCGGTAGGTCTTTCCCTTCCATGTCCGAACCAGCTCGGAGCCGGGCTTGATCCGGCGCGGTAAATCGAGCTTTCCGTTGGGCTTAGCGGCCATGGCTTTCACGAGCTGGTCTAGGAGGCGCTTGGTCGGACCGGGCAGTCGGCCATAGGCCTTTTCCTGAATCCGATGGGCGATGCTGCGCCGGAGCAGATCCGGACCGAACGCTTTTGGCGGATCCGTTCGCAGTACTTCCCGGTAACGTTTGCGCAGTTCGACAATAGGAGCTGTTGCCAGCCGATCCAGTTCGGCTTCCACCGCCGGATCGGCTGACTTCATGGGTAAGGAGGCTCGGATCATTTCGCGGTGCCCGGTTTTGTGATCCGGTACACGCGCTGGCCATCAGTTTTCGCTGACGTCAGGTTTAGCTTGAGCTTCTTCCGCACGGCTCCAGCGAAGAAGCCGCGCACTGAATGTTGCTGCCAATCAGTTGCTTTCATGATGGCGGCGACGGTAGTTCCGGACGGGGCGCGGAGCATCTCAATCACCTTGTCCTGTTTGGACACGACCACCTTCGGCGACTTCGGCGTTACCGGCTTCTTCGGCGCGGGCGACTGAGCTTTCGGAGCAGATTTCGCCGATCGCTTTGCTGCCGGTGTGGATCGTCCGGTCTTGCGAGGGGGCTTTCGATTGCTGGTGGCCATTTCAGTTCTCCTGCGTGCATGACAGCATCATGTGCCGCCACTGCCGCAAGCCCGTCGGTTGCCGACGGGCCGAGAACCTTTCAGTTGGAGAGAGCTTTACTCGCTCGACAACCGGTTGAGTAGCGAAGCTGCATCCTGCAAGCGGCCGGTCTCATAGAATATCTGTTCGAGATCCATCGAAACTCTTACGCCTTCAGCTACGCTGCCAGCCAGCGCGCAGGCCTCGGCGGCCTTGGCAATCCGCGCGGCCTCGCCAAGGCGAATACCGATCTCGGTAAGGATTAGGCCAATTGCCTGTTCTGTAATTTTGCGATCCATCATTCTGCCTCCGGTTTACGGCGACAGTGACGCTCCACGTGCCAGCGAAGTCGAGCAGAAACGCAGCAATCTAGTGGCTCTTATCAGCCGGTCCGGATCACAAAATGATCCAACAGGATACCTAAGCTGCACGGCCTATTTGGCCGGGCGCTTGGCCGCGGCCTTGGGTGCGCCTTTTCCGCCAACGTAGTCTTTGAACAGTTTGACCGGATCGGCGCCAAGCGCGCGCGCAATGGCCGTGAACTCGATGATATCAAGGCGGCGTTCGCCGTTCTCATACTTGGCGACAAAGGATTGAGGTCGGCCGAGTTTCCTGGCCAAGGCTTGTTGCCGGATGTCCGCTGATTTTCGCACTGCGACAAGCAGGTCGATTAACCGGGCATAATCCGCGGATTTGAGGGTCTTTTGCATACGCCGCCCGGGCCGTGAATCGGCGGCGAGCAATTTGATCCTGAAAATGGATTATCCCAAAATAGGATTATATTAACTGAGGTTGGCGATAGTGGCACCGATGGCCCTAGTCCTCGTGGACTTCTACCCCACGGGAAGCGATGTGCTGACCCACCCAAGCCGGGCTTTCGAGGCGCGGCGGACGGGCACACGAAGCAAAAGTTGGGAGTTGTTGATGAATATTGTGATCAAGGCGGCCTTGGGCTGCGCACTGGGATTTATCGTCGTCGGAGCACTTGTCGGCGGTGGCCGGAGTGCGGTGCCACCGGCTCCGAGCGTCCCTCTGCCATCCGATCAGGCCCGCTTCATAGCCGCCATCACGCAGGCACGATCCAAGTTCACATCGGCTCCGAATGAATTGGCCGCAGGCGGAATGCGCAATGCCAGGCAGAAGACGATTTGTAGCGCTCTCCAAGGCCAGAGCGCCTCGGGATGGATCGGTAAAGTCGCCTATCTCTCTACCAACGGCGATGGCAAAGGCGTGATCACCCTTGAACTTGCGCCCGGCTTGCAAGTTTCAACCTGGAATAACGCCATATCGGACTATTCTGATAAGACCCTGATTGACCCAGATACCCAGTTTTTCAAGTCTCTCGCCGCAATGAAGCGTGGCGACACCGTGAGGTTCTCGGGCGGGTTCTTTCCGTCGAACCTCGACTGCGTGGGAGAGCAAAGCGTGACTATCGCTGGATCGATGAAGAGCCCGGTCTTCACCATGCGTTTCTCATCGATCCGCAAGCTCTAGTCGCACAACCTCGCCCTCCTCGCGCTACGAGCGAGCGATGTTCGTATCGATTCGCGCCTTCCTAGAAGGCGGACTCTGTTGGGCGCTAATCAGCTTGATGCAACATCGAACATCGCGTTGCTGCGCATATCAACCATTTGATCGCGCATTCACCCCACCCAAGATAGCGTCGTATCATAGCCGCCCTTGTACGAAAGCGCTTGGCTGAGACTATCGACCTGATCATCGTGTTTGCCCTGCGGGAAGGTCAGAAGCTCGGTTTCGAGCTGCGCCAAGAAAGGCGCTTTCCGGGGAAACAGCACGAGACCACCTTCAAACTTGGCTTGGTGCACGAACAGGCGGCCTTGCTTATCGCGCTCGATGGGCACGGGCATGACCGTGTAGATACCGCTTTGCTTAAGCTCTTGAGCCAGAGCGATACCGGTTGATGCATCCTCAACCAGTATTTTGAGTGGGTCGTATCGTTGCGCGAGCGCAATCGCAGTGGCGCGTAGCTGGGGATACTCATAACGTCCCCTTGTGACGTCCATCAGATAGAAGTGTTTATCTACCAACAACCATGTCGTGCAGACTGACCAGTCGTTCTGGCTACCGACCTTGGCGGCCGTGTCCCACGATTGAATGACTTTGGTTCGATAGCTGCGTTCCGGCAATTGATCGTAGTAGCGCAGCCAATCACGTTTGATCATCCCGCCGCCGTCGGGAACTGGAGATTGCTGATACTGGGCGCCGAAGATTCCGGAACCCATTTCGGTGCGAAGCTTTTCCAGCGTTGCGAGAGTCTCGTACGCGGGATGAAGAGCTTGGCCGGCGCGGCGCGCGTGGAACTGCCCTTCACCGATCTCCACTTTCTCATCGACCTCGGCAATGGCAGGCAGGCTGAGGACCTTCCAGTCCTTGGAATTTTCGACCAGAAATCCCGTCAGGTCGTGAAGATGAACCCGCTGCATGACCAGAATGATGACGCCCGTCGCTTTATTGTCGAGCCGCGAGAGCAGGGTATTCGTGAACCACTGGTTCAGGGAATTACGCAGCGTGTCGGATTGCGCATCTACTGGCTTTTGCGGATCATCCAGAATGATGATGTCACCGCCGAGGCCCGTCAGCGTTGCCGAAACGGAAGTTGACCGGCGAAAGCCGCGTCTGGTGGTGAAGACGTCGGAATCCGCAATACGATCGACGCGCATCGTCGGAAACGTTTTTCGATACCAAGCGGACTGAACAATCGCCCGGAAGTCGGCTGCGTGTTTGGCCGAGAGATCATTGCTGTAGCTCACGCCAAAGATCCGCAACTGAGGTTCATGGCCTAGCAAAAATGCCGGCAAAATGACCGACACCGTAAGCGACTTTAAGTACCGCGGCGGCATGTTGAGGATTAGACGGTTGACCTTGCCCTCTCGAATGAGCTGAAGCTGGTGCGCAATCGCCTTGATGTGCCAATTCGGCAGGTACTCAGCACCCGGATTGAGCATGAGAAAGCAGCGATGGAGGAAGCTTTCGAAGTCGTTGCGCAGAATGGAGTGCAGAAGATCTTGATCCTTCACTGTGTTCACTCCTTATCGGGATTCGATCGGAATTTGCTCAGGTAAGCATGAAGCACCGCCTTGTCGTCCGGATTGACCTCAGTCTCTGTGCTGTCTGTCGATGCGATTGCAGCCAAACGGTTCAACACGAAGGCTGCGCTCTTGGTGTTGCCCTTGAGTGAATCCTCTGCGAGCTTATGAAAAATTCCCTCCAATATGGTGATCTTGCGAACCTTGCCGTTCTGGCGGATTTCGATTTTGCGATTCAATAGCCCTACCAAAATGGTGGCCTCACTTTTGGCGCCCTTGGGTCGGCCTTTTGGATTGCCGCTTTTTCCGGGCTTGAATTGATTTGCCTTTGGCGGCTTGCCGTAGCCGACATCTTCGTCGCTCGACTTCAGCCGCACCCGCTTGCGGAAGACACGCTCAATTTTTGGGATCGAAGCCATTGTGTTAGATCCTTACGCGTTTGAGAGCAGGGGAAGCGGATCGCTCGGCGGTCACCTCGTCGAACGTCTGGCCGGTGGCCACGAGAACCGCGTCGCGCTTGGTGAATTCCTGCCAACGGCGGATAGCAACGTCGACGTACAAAGGATCGATTTCGATGCCGTAGGCGCGTCGGCTGACCTTTTCGGCGGCAAGAATGGTGGTGCCGGATCCCATAAAAGGATCGAGCACAATGTCGCCACGACGCGAACAGTCCCGCATGGCGTCGGCCACCAGGGCAACGGGTTTGACCGTTGGGTGAACGGTCAGCTCGGCGAGGCGATCTTTGCGGAACGTATTGACGCCGGCGTACTCCCAGACGTTCGATCTGGAGCGGCCAAACTTGCCGAGTTCGATATTGTTCTGGTGGCGGCCAGTGCCGTTCTTGAACACAAGGATTAGCTCATGCTGGGAGCGGTAGAAGCTGCCTTGCCCAGCGTTGGTTTTGACCCAAGCGATTATGTTTTTGAGCTCAGTGAAAGCTTCTTCGCCGGCCGCAAGGCACTCGCCAACGTGCCGCCAGTCCATGCAGCAGAAGACGATTGAACCGTCCTCTAAATACCGAGCGGCCAAGTGCATCCAGCTGGTAAGGAATTCAGTGAACTCGGCGCGCGACATCTCGCCGGAAGCTGCGGCAAACTCGCGGTGCTTGATTTTGCCGCGACCCTGAACGGAGCTAACTCGAACATTGTAAGGTGGGTCCGTAAACACCATGGCAGCCCGGGCGGTGCCCATCAGCTTTCTGACGTGCCCGGGCTCTCTGGAATCCCCGCACAACAGACGATGTTTGGACAGCGTCCATAAATCACCCGTCCGACTGACGGCCTTGGCTTCTATCTCGGGTACGGCATCGCCAGGCTCACGCTCAGAGTCGAGGTGATCGCTCATCAAGTTGTCAATCTCAGCAGCCTCAAAGCCGGTGAGTTCGATATTGAGCTGACATTCAGGAAGCAGAACCGCGAGCTCGCCGAGCTCCGCTGCAAGAACCGGATAATCCCATCCCGCGTTCGTCGGGATCTTGTTGTCCGCTATAGTAAGGAGGCGCTTCTTGGCGTTGCTTAGGCCCGACATGATTATTGTCGGCACTTCCTTAAGCCCGAGTTCGAGCGCGGCGAGATAGCGGCCATAGCCGCAAATAATGGTGCCGTCCTCATCGATCAAAATTGGATAGGTCCAACCGTAACAAAGGACTAGGTTTGCGATTTGTCGGATTTGCTTTTTTGAGTGCGTTCTTGTTTTACGTTTGGGCGCTCGCAATGAGCGTACAAGCGTCATGACGACGCGGTCGTGGGTCACAGTGAGCTCCTTTCATTTCGAAGGGAGCTCTTACATCCATCATTTTTTTGCTGAACGCATCAATCGCGATCAATGTGAGATTGTGGCAAGATTTAAGATCGGTTTTCCGAGGCTTTTGTACGCCGGCGGCGGGCTTGCCTGTTCGCTTTTGGTTTGGCCAAAAAGCGCTTCAACACACTGAGCCGCTGTGGACCGTCAAGGATTCCTTCCAACGGTCCGCGATCGGCCGCTTCACGCGCCCGACGTTTCATATCCTCAATCGCACGCTTAGAAACTGTGACAAAAATCGTGGACATTGTATGCCTCCATTGCATGGAAGCTAATGATGTCACACGGGATGTCGTTGTCAGCCGCGCTGATCAAACTCAAATTGTGGCACGGCGGGGGCGCGCCCTTTTGTGACGAATTCCAAACTTGCTCAAGGTGTCGGAGATCTTTTGCTCCGATACAACCTTGCTGTTCGGATTATGCTTGAGCAGGTCGCCCTGTATTACCTTCAGATACGGAACATTGTCCAAGTCTCGAAGAGCACTGTAATTGAGAAGGTTCAATTCGCGCGCCATCGCAATGAAGTCAGGCCCTTGAGAACCGGCCGGAAGAGCGTAACACCGATCCTCCGCTTCCGCCGATGAAATCGTCTGATGGACGATCTGCCAATCACGTTCGGTGGTTTTGTACGGCAACTTCGCCGGAGTAATTTGAACTGCTCGGATAACCCTGCCGTCGATCAGGGTCACATTAACATCGCTGTCAACCATGGCGTCCGCCAACTCAACGGTTTCGAAATCAATCGACTCCGACCGATATCTGGCACGGCATATTTTTGAGCTGCGCAACCAAACTGTGTAAACGTGGCGATTACCGCGCTCAAATAGAAGTCCAGTGAGAGTGACAGCCTCGCCCGATGGCAGCGTTAAATCGCCACATGTTATCCTAGCTTGATCGCCGGATTGAAAGCCTGCTTCGTCGCTGAGCGCCGCGACCGCGTCCGCAACAGAAAGCATGTAAGGTTTCCGGTCGCTAAGATTGATGTGGACTGTCATGTCGAGCCTCGCGTACCCAAGATTCTCAGGTTGGTGAGCTCGGAGTATCTATGTCAAGTGCAGAGTGACCCGTTCCGGTGCGGCTGCAATCAGATCCGATCCGTGGGTTTTTTCGCGTAATGATGGATAAGTGTCTTAGGGGATGAAACCTGCACTAAAAAGCCCGCACTTCTGCGGGCTTTTTGCTTCTCCAGTTTTCAGTGGTGGCCCCACTGGTGTCCGCCGTGATGACCACCATGGTGTCCGCCAAAATGTCCGCCTCCGAAACCAAATCCGATGCTCGGTCCACCGCCATAATAATAAGGCTGTGGGGCATAGTAAGCCTGCGGAGCATAGTAGCCGTAGCCCCCACCGTAAGGGCGAACGTGTCTATGGCGTGAGTGATGACGATGACGCCGATGCTGCGAACTGAACTCATTAATTTGCGCAGTGTGGGTTGCAGCCTGCGCCTTCACCGAGTTGTCTGCTGCATTGGCGGCGGAACCGCCGAGGAGCGCCGCTGCACCGACGGCAAATGCGATAGCTAGTTTTTTCATTTCTTTCCTGACTCCAAATACATGTCATGTGGAGCAATAATTACGATGGGAGATATCCGTTCCAGCTCTCCAAATTAAATTTTCGATAAGCCCTTGAACATTCATTCATATCGATGAACCCATCGGTGGGTTGACGACGTTAACTGCGATGATGTTGCCCCTTGTCTCATTCTGTAAAAGCCCGTGAGCCTCCGATAAAGGGT
>CAZQMD010000049.1:0-23394 GCA_964594185.1 uncultured Afipia sp.
CTCGACAAGACGGCCCTCACCGGAGGGAGACGAATTCAGTGTCGTTGGCGATTCCGATCACTTCTTCGACCGAGTCGAAGGCAAACAATGGCGCGATCGGCCCAAACGTCTCCTCGCGAGCGAGCCGCATCCCCGAAGTCGCACCCATGAGCACTGTGGGCTGGTAGAACAGTTCGCCGGCCGGGTGACGGTGGCCGCCCGTGACGACTCTCGCGCCCTTGGCAACAGCATCAGCGACGTGAGCCTCAACCTTGGCGAGCGCCTGTTGAGAAATGAGCGGTCCGATCTGAACTGCGGGCTCCGCCCCGTCGCCCACTTTCAAGCTCGCAACCGCTGCGGCAAGTTTTTCGGCGAAGGCGTCACGCACGCCGCGCTGAACATATATGCGGTTGGCGCAGACGCAGGTCTGCCCGGCATTGCGGAACTTGGCGATGATCGCCCCTTCGACGGCCTTGTCGAGGTCGGCGTCCTCGAACACGATGAAAGGTGCATTTCCCCCGAGTTCGAGGCTCAGTTTCTTGATGCTATCGGCGCATTGACGCATCAGGATTGATCCGACCCGCGTCGATCCCGTGAACGAGATCTTGCGCACCTTCGGATTTGAGCAGAATTCCTGTCCGACTCCAGCGGCGTCCGCACTGGTGACGACGTTAAGGACCCCCTTTGGGATGCCGGCACGCTCGCCCAGGACGTATCCGTCCGGTGAAGACCGCCTTGCCGAATGAGGCGTGTTGTTGAGTACTGTCCTTATGGACAGTGATAGGCGCAGTGCCCAAGTCGAACGGCTTGAAGTGGTGGACACGGGCCGGCGACGGCGCTGGTCTGAGGATGAGAAGCTCAAGATCGTCCTGGAGAGCTTACAGGCGCCGCGCCTGGTCGCGGCGACAGCACGGCGATATGGCGTTTCGCGCTCGTTGCTGCTCCGATGGCGGCGGTCGTTTCGCCCGGGGCCGAAGGAGACCGCCCACCAAACGGGCTTTGTACCAGCGATGGTGCTCACGGAATCGGAGCCGACGCCTGGTCCGGTCGGGCCGGCCGGCGGCGCTATCGAGATCGAGTTTGCGGCCGGGGCTCGGATGCGGATCACAGGCACGGTCGACGCGGCGACGCTGAAGGCCGCGGTCGCGGCACTGGCAGACGGACGACCGCGGTGATCCCCATTGCGCCCGCCGTACGGGTGTGGATTGCGACCGGCCACACCGATATGCGTCGCGGCATGAACTCGCTGGCCTTGCTGGTACAGGAGGCCTTCAAACGCGACCCGCACGGCGGCGACCTCTACGTGTTCCGCGGTAAGAGCGGCAAGCTGATCAAGATTCTCTGGCACGATGGCCTGGGCATGTCGCTCTATGCCAAGCGGCTGGAGCACGGCCGTTTCCTTTGGCCTTCGTCTGTCGATGGCGTCGTGACCATCACCTCAGCCCAGCTTGGCTACCTGCTGGAGGGCATCGACTGGCGGCTGCCGCAACATACCTGGCGACCGCAGGCGGCGGGCTAATCGCTGGGATTTGAATCGGTGGCAGGATCGGCGGTTCGGACAGAGATCGCGTCTTGTGATTCTCTGGTCAGCGATGGGCGCTGATGATTCTCTTCCCGACGATGTGACCACGCTGCAGGCGATTGTGCGTGCCGAGCGAGCGGCCCGGTTGGCTGCGGAAGCCGAGGCCCAGGCGGGGACCTTGCTGATCGAGAAGCTCAAGCTCACGATCAAGAAGCTCCGACACGAGCAGTTCGGACAGTCCTCCGAGCGAGGCGCATTTCTAGACCAGCTCGAGCTACAGCTCGCCGACCTGGAGGAGAAGGCGGCGCAAGCTGAGACCGCGGCGCAGATGGCAGCCGAGAAGATTGCGGTGCCATCGTTCGAGCGCCGCAAGCCAGCCCGCCGGCCGCTGCCGGAGCATTTACCGCGGGAGCGCATTGTCTATCCGTTGCCTGCGACCTGCCCATGCTGCGGCGACAGGCGATTGCGCAAGATTGGCGAGGACGTGACCGAGACGCTGGAACTCGTTCCGCGTCAGTGGAAGGTGATCCAGCACGTGCGCGAGAAGCTGGTCTGCCGGGCTTGCGAAGCGATCACCCAGCCGCCGGCTCCCTCGCATCCGATTGCGCGCGGTCGTGCAGGGCCCAAGCTGCTGGCCCATGTCCTGTTCGCCAAGTACGGCCTGCATCTGCCGCTTCATCGTCAGAGCGAGGTCTACCAGCGTGAAGGCATCAATCTCGACGTATCGACGCTCGCGGACTGGGTAGGCGCCTCCGCGGCAACCCTGATGCCTCTGGTCGATGCGATCCGGAGCCACGTCTTCGCAGCCGGGCGCATCCACGCAGATGACACCACGGTGCCAGTCCTGGCCAAGGGCAAGACCCGGACCGGCCGACTCTGGACCTACGTGCGCGACGACCGTCCGTTTGCCGGCCCAGATCCGCCGGCGGCCGTGTTCTTCTACTCGCCCGATCGTGGCGGTGCGCATCCGGAGCAGCATCTGGCCGGCTATGCCGGGCTGATGCAGGCCGACGCCTACGCCGGCTTTGGCAGGCTCTACGAGGCCAATCGCAAGGGCGGCCCGATCATCGAGGCCGCGTGCTGGGCGCACGGCAGACGCAAGTTCTTTGATCTGGCACGGCTCACCAAGGCGCCGATCGCGGCCGAGGTGGTCAAGCGCATCGATGTCCTATTCGCCATCGAACGTGAGATCAACGGTTTTGCTCCCGAGGTGCGCCTGTGTGTGCGCCAGGAGCGCAGCCGCCCCCTGATCGTCGAGCTGGAGGCGTGGTTACGCGAGCAGCGCGCCAAGCTCTCCAGGAACAACGACACGACCAAAGCGATCAATTATTGCCTCAGTCGCTGGGATGCATTTAGCCGCTTCCTTGGTGACGGCCGGCTTTGCATGACGAACAATGCTGCTGAGCGTGAGCTACGGGCGGTCGCCGTGGGACGAAGAAATTGGACCTTCGCCGGCTCCGACGAGGGCGGTCGGCGCGCGGCTGCGATCTACACCCTTGTCGCCACCGCCAAGCTCAACGACATCGATCCAGAGGCTTGGCTTGCCGACGTGCTGGCTCGCTTACCGGATCATCCCGCCAGGCGTATCTACGAACTCCTGCCTTGGAATTGGCGACCGACAAGCGTCGCTCACGCCGCATAAGAACATCCGTCTGGACGAGTGCAGAGCCGCGACGAATGTTGGTCGCAAATGCATGAAGTAGTCGGAGATCTACAGACCGATAGCATCTAAGGTTTTGGCAGTCCGTCACTATCCTCTGGCGCTCTAGCCGCTTCCCGTCTTGTGGCGGCCTCCGCGTAGAGGCGATCGGCCTCGATAGCCGCACGCCTCATTATCTTAAGGTTCTCTTCAGCAAGCGCCTCAAGCGCCTCCCTCACTTCGTCCTTAGTCATTACCATTATAGGCGTTCCTCGGCCATGACGCTGACTCTGCAATCGTAGAGGATCAGGTGCCTGCTGACCATCCCCTGAAGTAAGTTCCCTATATGAAGCCCCGAGTGCCCCGGCGACCATGTCGCTCAACTACGCTTTCGGATAGACCTCGCTAACCCGGTCCTTCGCCGGATGCGTACCCCAGGACTGCCATAGCGAGCGCGGATAACGGCGTGAGTTCGGACGGTCGGGCAACGAATGTGCAGCCGGCTGCCAAGGCCGGCCCGACCTTGCGCGCAATCATCGCGTTAGGGAAGTTCCAGGGCGTGACTGATGCGGCGACGCCGATCGGTTGTTTGAGCACGAGAATGCGTTTGTCGGCCTGATGGCCCGGGATCGTATCCCCGTAGACGCGCCGCCCCTCCTGCGCGAACCACTCGATGAAGCTTGCACCATAGGCGATCTCGCCCTTCGCCTCGAGAAGGGGCTTGCCCATTTCCGCGGTCAGAATGCGCGCGAGATCATCGGCGTTGTCCAGCATGAGCTGGTTCCATTTGAGCAGGATCGCCGAACGCTCGCGCGCGGTACGGGCGGCCCAGTCGGGTTGCGCGCGCTGCGCCGCGGCGATCGCAGTGCGAGCGCCGGCTACGCCGAGGTCGGCCACTTCCGCGATGGTCTGGCCGCTGGCGGGATTTTTCACGGGCATCCGCTGATCGCTGGCGACCCAGGCGCCGTCGATATACGCGCTCGAAATGAGCAGAGAAGGATCTTTGAGATTCAACATAAACGCGCCTTTCGTCTCACCATGCCCGGCGATAGATCTCGAGGGCGTCGGCCTCCGTCACCGGACAGGCGCCCGCACGAGACGAAAAGAACCCACCCTCGTTCCTGCGGTGGAGCGCGCGTGTCAGATCATGGATCTGATCGCGAAGTCTCCACATGGGCTCACCGCGTCCGATATTTCGCGGCAGCTCGGCTTCGCAAGGAGCAGCGCACACAGCCTATGTTCAACGCTCGCGCATCTCCAACTGCTCATGCGGCGATCGGACCAGAGCTTCCAGTTGGGCGCGCATATCATGCGCTGGGCTAACCCGTTCTCCGAGCGCTCGGATGTCGCGGCGGAGTTCGCGACGATTTGGGACGAAGGGACGAAGTTTCCCGGTGCAACCATCACGCTGTCTGTGCTCGAAGGCACCGAGGTCGTCTACATCGCGGCGCGCAACTCGCACATGAGTCCAGGTTTCGAATTTCGCATCGGCATGAGACTGCCCGCCGCTTTCACCGCGACCGGCAAGGCCTTTCTCAGCTACATGAGCGACTTCGAGGTGAGGCGCCTGTTTGGCACGGAGTTCCCGTCGCCGCTCACGCCTCGAAGCCCCAAGAACGTGGCGCAACTTCTAGAAGACATCGAGACATGCCGAAAGCGCGGATATTCGATCGACGACGAAGGCGTGAGAGAAGGTATGGTGTGTTTCGGATATCCTGTCCTAAACTCGCGCAATCGCCCGATTGCAGGTCTTGCGGTCAGCCTTCCAAAGCATGATTTTGCCGAAGAAGAAATCCAGAAGATCGTTGCCAGTGTGCGCGACATCGCGTGGAAGATATCAATCCGTCTTGGCGCCGATGTTTGAACGCCCAGAGATATTCAAGGCCGATGAGGGTAGCGAGTAGCCAGCGCTCCGTTCCCTCGTCGCCTTCTCGGGCGCCGGCATCAATATTCTTACGGGCTGACACAGGATGAGCAAGCCTTCGATCGATCGCTCCAGCACGAGGACATCCGCCCGAAGCGAAGAAGACGGACCGAGCCTTGCCGTCGACAGAGAGTCCGAAGAGCAAATCGCGTCCGTTGACTTAGTCAAAGCGGCTTTCTTGCACTCCCTTCGGTGAGTGATCCGGTCATCCTGGTGGGCTTGTCCCGCGCAACGGCGGTGATGCCCTGCACGAAATCGAAGACGCTTTCGAACGTGCACATTTGGGCCAGTTTGACGAAGGCTGTAGGTCCAGGCCGAATGGTGTCGCGAGCCAAGCAGCACCTCGGATCTTTACGTGAGAAACAACGGTATCCTTCGGAACAGCTGTCGTGCCACAATCGGAAAAGTAGCTAGGGATAGTTGATCGGCTGGACATCGCGGCGACACCTGGCCCCGCGACTACGTGATCCGCCGCGAGTTCAATGTAGCGGAAGGCGCCGCCTGCAATCGCGAGCGGGTCGTGAGAAGCGCCCTGAGCGCTTTCGCATGATCAGATTGAGGCCGACATCCTCGGAGTCGAGCCGATAAATTCCGTCCAGCGTCTGACGAGATAATTGTGCTCGTCCATGGTCGTATTCCATACGGCAATGCGGCTTGCACGCTGGCGATAGGCGCCGCCGCTACGGGTCTCGCCGCGGCTAACGGTGGTCTCGTCGTCCGGCCCCGGCAGATCCTGTGCCGCAGGCTCACCTTCATACCAATAGTTCCATTCTGCCGGCGAAAGATGCAGCCGTACACGTTCAGGGATCGACATGTAGTATCCCTGCCGCGCCATGACCGCGCCGACCCAGCCGTCAAGCCACCAATTGAGATACTCATAGGCAACATCGAGCACGCGCCCTGACAGATGAGCCGACAGGCACATGCCGCCGTGCCAAGCACGATAGCCTTCCTGCGGTACGGTTTCGCGCACCGGAAAGCCGCGCCGCCGCAACGCGCTCACGCCCGGTGACCACATACTCTGGATCACCGCTTGCCCCGCCAGCATCATGTCGGCCGACTCCAGCGCCGTCTTCCAGAAGCCGCAGAAATAGCCTGCGCGTTTGCGCTCGCTCAAAATCCCCATCAGGCGATCGATCTCGGTCGTCGACATGTTTCCGATATCGTTGAAACGCACTTCACCGCGGGCCTGGGCAGCGAGGGCCGCATCGAAGACGCCGATGGCCGGCTCGTCGACGAGAGCGACGCGGCCGGCCCAGCGATCGTCGAACAGCGCGCCCCAGGACGCGCTCGGCTCGAGATGTCCGTTGACGATCTCGGCGTTGTAGGCAAATGAATCCAGATTGTGGACCGCCGGCAACATGCTGATATGATCGCTCGGTGCGAACCCCAACGAACGATTCGGCTGCACATAGAGCTTCGTCACCGGCGCGTCGCCGTGCCCGATGGCGGCGCCGGGATGGATACGCCCGGTCTTGGTGAGATCGCTGACCTCGCTCCAGCGTGCGATCCGTTTGAGGTCGATAGACTGGATCGCTCGCCAGAACCAGACAATGTCGAGATTGTGGAAGCATTGATCGTAGACGTCGTAGGCCGCCGGCTGCGCGGCAGCTTTGCGTTGCGCGCTGATGAAATCGAGATTTTCAAAGCACAGCGTGATGCCAAGGTCCGCCTCGGCGCGCTTGCGGACCGATTCCAACAAGGTGATCTCGGTACCGAGAACGCGCAGCACCGGCCGTCCGTGGAGATGAATCGCCGGCGCGGCGGGCTGGAATAATCTGGCTTTCGATGTGCGCATCGGCGGCTCTTCAAACTCAATCAGAAGCTATCGAGGAATCGCCGATCCTGGAAGCGCCCAGTCGCGCAAACACCGCGAATGATCGACGGATCAGGTCGGGGTCGATCCCTTCGACGATAAAGACCAGCCGAGACCGGCGATCAGCGTCAGGCCAGCAACGGAGATGCGTGGGCGGATGTACGAGATGCTGCACGCCGTGGACAGCGACCGGCCGCGCCTCGCCCTGCAGCGCCAAAATTCCCTTGACTCGCAAGATGCTCGCGCCGTGACGGTTGAGCAGCATGGTCAGCCAGATGCCGAAGGTGCTCCAGTCAAGGGGCTCCTCCATCACGATGGAGAAGGCGCGCGCCTTCGCATGCGCTGCCACCCCCTCCGGCTCGGCGATGGCCTTGAATGGGCTGCCGCCGGCGGCCAAAAGGTCGTCCGCCGAAAGCGGCCCTTCCGCGACCCGCAACAGCTGTGCCGTAGGATTGATCGCGCCGAGCCTCACCATGAGGCGCGAGATGTGCTCTCCCTCGGCAAGGTCAGTCTTGGTCAGCGCGATGACGTCGGCGATCGCCGCCTGCCGCATCGATTCGATATGACGATCGAGCTGCGCGAGGCCGTTGACTGCATCGACCGTGGTCACCACGCCCGCGGCGCGAAAGTGATGTCGCAGCACAGGATCGGCCCGCAGCGTCGAGAGGACAGGAAACGGGTCGGCAAGCCCCGTGCTTTCGATCACCAGGCGCCGGAACAGCGGCACCGCCCCACGCTCTCGCCGGGAATGGAGATCGCGCATTGCACTCGCAAGCTCGCCGCGCATGGTGCAGCAGAGGCAACCCGAACCGAGCAGCACCGTCTGTTCATCCAGACGCTCGACCAGGAGGTGATCGAGGGCGATTTCTCCGAACTCGTTAATGATGACCGCAGTGTCGTGCAACGCCGGATCAGTAAGCAGCCGGCGCAGCAGCGTGGTCTTGCCGGAGCCAAGAAATCCCGTCAGCAGCGTCACAGGCGTGAAGGCCGGCGGCTCCCTAAGCATAATCTGCATCGAGGCGCGCGAGAAAGTCGGGATCGAGCGGATCGAAGGGACGGCCCGACAGCCGCTCGGCGGTAGACCAAAGATGGCCGAGATCTCCGACGATTTCACTCTTGCCCGTCGAGGTGGTCAGGAGAAAGCTTGCGCCCTGCCAGTCGGCAAGGCGCAAGCCAAAGGGTTTCAGCGCGCGATTGGCGACGCGCACGCGAAGAGCTCGTTCACGGCGGCGCTGCACCGGATCGGCGTTCCGCGTGTAGACACCCTCACGCGCAACCGCGTCAGTCCAGTGCCCATCCCCGCCAAGACCGCCGCATAGTGCGCACATCGTCCGCCTGCTCTGCCTTATTTCTTGCGCGGAAAGCGCCTGGCGAAATCATCGGCCATTTCGTTCATGGTAACGAACTTCACCCCGGGATGCGAGGCGATGTGATTGTAAAGTCGCTCCAGCATCAGGAGCACCTGTGGCCGCCCGGAGACGTCGGGGTGAATGGTCATCGGGAAAACAGCGTAGTCATGTTCGCGATAGACCCAGTCGAACTGGTCGCGCCATATCTCCTCGAGATGGCGCGGATTGACGAAGCCATGGCTGTTCGGGCTCTTCTTGATGAACATCATCGGCGGCAAATCGTCGAGATACCAGCTTGCCGGAATCTCGATGAGATCGGTCTCGTGGCCGCGCCTCAGCGGAACCATCCATTCCGCCGGCTTCTTGGAGTAGTCGATCTTAGTCCAGCTGTCGCCAACCCTGACGTAGTAAGGCTGGAAGTCGTTGTGCATGAGCGAATGGTCGTACTTGATGCCACGCTCCAGCAGCAGCTCGTTGCTGACGGTCGAGAATTCCCACCACGGAGCGACATAGCCGGTCGGGCGCTTGCCGGAAAGCTTGGTGACCAGGTCGATACACTTGTCGAGCACCGAGGTTTCCTGTTCGCGACTCATCTCGATCGGATTTTCATGGCTGTAGCCGTGAATGCCGATCTCGTGACCCGCGTCGGCAACGGCTTGCATCTGCTCCGGGAAGGTCTCGATGGAATGGCCAGGGATGAACCAGGTGGTCTTGATACCGAGGCGCTTGAAGAGTTTCAGCAGACGCGGACTTCCCACCTCGCCGGCGAACAGGCCGCGGGAAATATCGTCCGGCGAGTCCTCGCCACCATAAGAACCGAGCCAGCCCGCGACGGCGTCGACGTCGACACCGAATCCGACGAGAATTTCTTTAGCCATGGGAAGCTTCCTCTCACAGTTTTTGCGGTCAGGTCCGCAGCTTCAAAAATCAGGGATGGGAGGATCTCAAGCGCGACGCGCGTCACGCCGCGATGACGGTCGCGTTGTGCGGCCGCCAGGCGATCCAGACATTGGACGCCGGCACGAGATCCTCCCTTCGGTACTTGTCGACATGCGCCTCGAGCGTCACGCTGCCACCGTCGCTCAGAGAGATTCCAATCTGCACCAGATGGCCCACCAGATCGGCTCGCTCCATCACGCCGGACAGCACATTGCCCTGATACTCGGTCGCCAGCGCCTGGCGCGAGGCGCGCGTGGACGGGAATATGTCGAGCGACTCCGAAGGAATGACGATCTTCGCCGCCCGCCCGATCTCCGGCCGGTTGTTTGGCGCGCCGACGAAGACGCCGAACCGCGTCGACAACGTTGCGCGGTCGGCTTCGACCGTGCTCAGCGCGCCATCGATGATGGTGTTGCGCCCAATGAACTGCGCCACGAACGGCGTCTGCGGCCGCGTGTACAATTGCAGCGGGCTCGATATCTGTTCGATCCGGCCCTGGTTCATCACCACGATGCGGTCCGACAACGTTAACGCTTCGGACTGCGCATGGGTGACGAACACGAATGTGATGCCGAGATTGCGCTGCAAGAGCTTCAATTCGGCCTGGATCGTCTTGCGCAGGTTGGCGTCGAGCGCGCCCAGCGGCTCGTCGAGCAGAAGAATGTCAGGTTCAACAATAAGCCCGCGCGCCAACGCGATCCGTTGCCGCTGGCCGCCGGACAGCTTGTGCGTCAGCGAATTCGCAAGCTCGGACAGTCCGAACTTGTCCAGAATGCGGTCGACCTTGGCGTCGCGCTCCGCTTTGGGCAAGCCCTTCACGTCAAGGCCGTACCCGACGTTTCCCCTGACCGTCATGTGAGGAAACAAAGCGTAGTTCTGAAAGATCATCGACGTCGGCCGACGTTCCGGCGGAATGTCGTTGATCCGTCGTCCGCGGACCAGGATGTCACCGCTCGTGATATCCTCGAAACCGGCGATCATGCGCAGCGTGGTGGTCTTGCCGCAGCCCGACGGGCCGAGAAAGGCGATGAACTCACCCTTCTCGACGTCGAGATTGAAGTCGACGACCGCGGGAGCACCGTTGTCATAGACCTTGCCGACATTCTTCAGCTGGAGATCGAAAGCCACCACCCTTGTACTCCCACTTGCGCTCCCCTCGTTCAACCGCACGAGACGTCGGGCCGGCCTGCACCGGCCCCTCACGTCGCGCATGCGATCACGCGCTAAGAAATTCGTCCCATTTCTGGATCACGAAATCATATTCGTCCGGCCATTGATGCCAGTAGGCGACATTGGCGGCGCGCGTCTCCAGCGACCCGCCGTCGCGCAGGTCACCCTCCTTGATGCCGTTCTCGCCTTTGCCCGCCCACGGCTTGCCCTCGTACCAGAAGGCATATTTTTCCGGCGGCATGACGTTCTTGATGTTGGTCGATGGCGAATAGTAGCCCTGCTCGGACACCGTGATTCCGGGCGGTCCCGAGAGCCAATAATCGGCGTAGGCGTAGACGGCCTCCTTGTTCGGCGAGCCGATGATCAGAGAGGGGCCAATCGACCAGGCGCGATAGCCTTCCTTCGGAACGGCGTATTTCGCGGGCTTGCCCTGCCCCTTGACCGCCATCACCGCAGGCTGCCAGGCGTCGCAGACCACCATTTCGCCCGACGCCATCAAGTTGACGAGCTCACCGAAATCACCCCACAACGCCCTGAACTGGCCGTCCTTCTTTTTCGCGATGAGGAAATTCATCGCCTCCTCCATCTGCTTTTTCGTCGGGTTGCCGTGATTCTTGACGTGGGACATGCCGAGTGTGTTCATTGCCATCACGGCCTGTCCCAGTGCGATCAGCGGATCGGTGTTCAGGCCCGATTTGCCCTTCCATTTCTTGTCGAAGATCGCAGTCCAGGTGTTGGCTTCCTCGTCGCTGAGCACCGTCGGGTTGTAACCGATGGAATCGTAGTTATAGACCGCGGGCACCATCCAGAGTTTGGTCTGAGCGTCGTCGGCCCAGATCTGGCCGGTGATCTGCGCCCTCTTGTCGAACTTCGGCGATGATTTCGTAAACGTGTCGCGGATATTCGCCCAGTTCTTGAGCACCGCGGCGGGAACGGGCTCGATACTATTGGTCTGCGTCACCGCAGGCAGACGTTCGCCGATGGTTTCCCAGCAGTCGAAATCCTTGGAGCCGGACAGGATCTTGGTCTGCGCATCCGGGAAGGTCGCGGCCGTGCCCGATGTACCTCCCACGCCGGACTTCGTCTTGAAGTCTGCCAGGATACGGTCCTGGACGGTGACCGAGAGACCGATGGTGCGAAGCTGTTCCTTCGCGACTTCGGCCGCTGCTCCATAAGCGGTCCGCGAGGACAGAAACGGCGTGCCCCCGCCAAGCGCGAGCGCAAGCGCGCCCGTCGTTCCCTGCAACAATTTGCGTCGTGACACTTCCAGCTTATCGACCATAACTCGCACCCTCCGTTTGAACGTCAATCAACTTCACGCAAGCAATTGCCCCGCCGCTCAATAGCGACCCACCAGAAGGCCTCCATCGACCACCACGGTCTGGCCCGTCATGTAACGGGCCGCCGAGGATGCGAGGAACAGAACGACATCGGCGATGTCCTCGGGTTCGCCGACCCGCCCCATCGGAATAAATTCGCCGGCCTTTTCGGCGCCGGCCGGTCCGAGCGAATGCTGTTCGGACAAGAGTTGAGCGGTGCGGATATAACCAGGCGCGATGCCGTTCACGCGGATGCCGCTTCGTGCAAGCTCAACCGCAAGCCCACGGATCAGGCCGACAACGCCCGCCTTGGCGGCGGAATAGTGCACATGCTGGTCCCAGCCGTAGGCGATGCCCATGATCGAGGAAATGCAGACGATCGCGCCGGAGTTGCGGGCCTTCATCGCAGGAAGCGCCGGCCGCAGCACGCGGATCATGCCCTTGAGATCGACATCGAACGTCTCGTCCCACTTCTCATCGGTCAGGTCATCCAGCGGGACCTTGCGCGCGATGCCCGCATTGGCGACGATGCAATCGAGCGCGCCGAACTCGGCGTTCAGGTCCGCGACAAGCCGGTCGGCTTCGACAGTCGAGCGGACATCGAGAAAACAGAACTGCGCCGAGCCGCCGGCGGCCACGATCTCGGCGGCGACGGCCCTACCCTCCACCGCCAGCACGTCGGTCGTGACCACGTGATAGCCGGCCTTGCCGAAGGCACGGGCGGTAGCTCTGCCGATGCCGATCCCCGCGCCGGTAACGAGGACGGTCGGCTTCCTCGAAGCGGTTGCGCCATCCATCACAGCATCACATCTCCGGAGTTGGGGCCCAGGGTCTGGCCGACGAACAACGCAGCCTCGGACGAAGCGAGAAAGGAGACCGCGGCAGCGACTTCATCCGGCTCGCCAAACCGGCCGAGCGGCAGTTCCCGCGCCTTCGCCAGGCGCCAGTCCTCCGACAGGGCCATGACCAGCGGCGTATTGATCGGTCCGGGCGCCAGCGCGTTGACCCGCACGCCTTGCGCGCTCACCTCGCGGGCCAGCGCCTTGGTCATGCCCATGATTGCCGCCTTGGCCGCGCTGTAGTGAACGAGTTCGACACCGCCGATCTGTCCAAGTTGCGAGGCAATATTGACAATGACGCCGCGCCGCTTTTCGAGCATGGGGCCGAGCACTGCGTGCGTGCAAAGAAAAGTGCCGCGCACATGGACCGCAAACATGCGGTCAAAATCCAGAGGGGTCAGATCGATGAATTTCGCTTGATGGACGAAACCCGCATTGTTCACCAGCACGCCGCAATCACCGAAAGCGGTGCGCGTACCCGCAACGATCGCCGCCACGTCTTCCTCGCGCGACACGCCGCCTGCGATCGCCTTGGCCGAATGACCCGCGGGGACAATCGCCTCGGCGACCGCTTGCGCTCGCTCGCCGGACAGATCGGCAACCATCACCGCCATTCCGTCGGCGGCAAGCCGGTGCGCAATGGCGCGGCCGATGCCGGACCCAGCACCCGTAACGATCGCGACCTCACCGGCCATCAGCTTTCCTCCTGGATGGCGACGCGCTTGGCGCGCCGCACCGAAAGGGCCATCAGGATCGCGTAAACAGCGAGCAGCGTGAACGAGAACAGCGTGGTCAGAACACCGAAGGCGAAAATGTTGGGATGAATCTCGATCGAAAACGTGCCGTAGATCGCCAGCGGCAGCGTGAGATCGCGGCCGGATGAGAACAACGTGCGCGAGAACTCGTCATAGGACAGCGTGAAGGCGAACAGCATCGCGGACAGGACGCCCGGGAAGATCAACGGAAACGTCACCTTCCGAAAGGTCCTGATCGGCGAGACGCCGAGCGACCACGAGGCCTCTTCCACCGAGGCATCGAAGCGATTGAAGATCGCGAGCATCACGAGGAAAGCAAACGGGAAGGTGTAGACGACGTGCAGGACGAACGCCGTGCCCCACCACGTACGGTCGACACCCAAGGCGTTCGCGACCAGCGCAAGGCCAAGGCCGACAAGGACACCAGGCACCATCATGCCGAGCACGATGAGATAGAAGACCATGCCGGAACCCTTGAAGCGCGTTCGGAACGCCTGGGCGGACATGACGCCGAGAACGGTGGACACCACCATGGTCATGGAGGCGAGCATCAACGAACGCGTCAGAGATTGCTGGATCGGCAACGGCGCGATGCGCGAGGGCGGCGCCAGCCCGAAAATGTCACGGTACCAATAGGTCGACCATTCGATGATCGGAAACTGCGGGCCGCCATTGGGTCCGGTCTGGAACGACAGGATGGTCAGGACGAGCAGCGGCCCATACAGAAAGACAAGGAACAGCGCGGTATAGATAGCGAGAGCCGGCTTGATCAGGGGCGCCTGCATGACCTCAGAGCTCCCGCCTGAGATCGACCACGCGCAGCAAGGCCGCAACGACGATCCCCATCAGCACGGTCAGCACCACGCCGACCACCGCGGCGAAGGCCCATTTGAGCGAGCCGACCTGGGTGACGATGATGTTGCCGAGCATATTCACCTTGCGGCCCGACAGCGCCGAGGCGGTGGCGAATTCGCCAAGCACCATGACGGAGACAAAGATCGCGCCGACGATGACGCCAGGCATGCTGAGAGGCAGGATGATGGTGCGAAAGATCCGAAAGAAGCCGGCGCCGAGATCGCGCGCCGCTTCGATCACGTTGGGATCGATGCGACCGAGCATGAAGGCGATCGGCCCGACCATGAAGACGCAATAGATCTGCGTCATCCCGATGATCACCGACAGCTCGGTGAACAGCAGCGCGTCGATCGGCGCAGAGGTGATGTGAAGCGCCTGCAGAATGATGTTGATTGCGCCCTCTTTGCCGAGCATCGGCCGCCAGGCGAGAACGCGGATTAGGAAAGAAGTCCAGAACGGAATCACGCAGAGAACCAGAAGAGCCGTCGACAGCGTCTTGTTCCTGACGAAAAGACCGACGAACAGCGCGGTCGGATATCCCACCACCAGTGTCGTGCACAGCACGATCAACCAGATGCGGATCGTGGTCCAGAGCGCGCCGACATAGGTGTCGCTGCTGAAGAACGCCTCCCAGCTGCGGGTCGTCAACACCGGCTCGATCTTGAAGGTGCTTTGCGTCCAGAACGACACATAGACGATCATAAGGATGGGGATCACGAGGAACAGCGTCATCCACACCACGCCCGGCGCAATCAACCAGTGCGCGGTCGGAAGCCGGCGGCGCCCCGGCGGCATCGCCGGCGCAGCAACCTCTTCGGGCGCGGCGGACGACAGCACCGTCATGCGCGGCCTCGACCGCGCGCGGCCTGACGAAGGCGGTCAGCCGAAAACCAGTGCATGGCTCGCTTTCCAGGTTAGCGTGTAATTCTCGTTGACGGTCAGATCCTGCATGGCGCGATGGCTGAGATGGTTTTCCACCTCGACGATCAATCCGCCCGGCAGCTCGAAAAAATACATCAGCGCCGACCCGGTATATTCGCTGGTGAGAAAGCGGCCGGTAACGCTTTCCTCGTCCGGGCCCGGCATCACCTCGCCGTCCCGGATTGAGATCATGCCCTGACGTATGGCGTAGGCGGCCTCGGAGCTGCCGTTGATCATCGAGGCGATCTTGAATCGATGATCGCCGGTGGCAAAGACGCCGGCTTCGATCCGGCCCGGGAACAGGTTGTAGCAGTTCAGCGACTTGGCGACGCTTGGCGATGTCGGCCGATTGAACACATCGTCGGGAGAGTCATATTGGGCCACGCGACCACGATCGAGCACGACGACGCGATCGCCCATCGCCAGCGCCTCGGTTTCGCTGCCTGTGACATGCAGGAAGGTGATGCCCAGACGGCTGCGAATGCGGCGCAGTTCGCTGCGCATCCGCATGCGCAGATTGGCATCCAGCGCACCGAGCGGCTCGTCGAGCAGGACCAGCCGCGGCTCCGTCACCAGCGTGCGGGCGAGCGCCACGCGCTGCCGCTGGCCACCGGAAATCTCCCGGACGTCGCGCGCCGCGAGGCCCGAGAGACCGACGAGCTCAATCATCGCCTGGACACGATCGCGCAGCTCACTCTTGCCCAGGGGCTCGCCCTTGTTTCGATTCTTCAGACCGAAGGCGATGTTCTCGTAGACCGACAGATGCGGGAAAAGCGCGAAATTCTGGAAGACGAAGCCGATCCCGCGATCGAAGGCCGGCACGCCGACCATCGGCCGGCCGGAAAATGCAATTGCCCCCGCGTCGGGCTGCTCGAAGCCGGCGACGAGACGCAACAGCACGGTCTTGCCTGAGCCGCTCGCGCCCAGCAGGGCCACGTAGCAATCCTGCGGCACGGCGAGACTGACATTATCCAATGCCGCTACGTCGCCGTAGCGCTTGGTCAGTTCGACGATCTGCAGCACCCCGTTGCTCACTGGCACACTCACCGGTCTTGTCTGGTCGGGAGCTTAAATAATTGTCTTTTGTGTTCAAGAGCAATCTGTAAGCAACCTGACGAAAAGATTTGCCGCGTTGCAGCCGACGGACCGATGCCCCTCATTTGAGCACAAACAGAACCGCATGGCAGACCAAAAACTCGCCAAACCTTTAATAATAAACAATATTTTATCGAAAGGCGCAATCGACTTTGCTGCCGTAAACCCGTCTTCTGCTGCAACGGCCGGTGCCCCGGAGAGCTTCATAGCTCAAAATAAATGAATTTCGTATTCAAACATCGTTATACAAAGAGCAATTCCCGCCCTCTGCGAGTGAGCTATAAGGCTCTGATGCGATCCTTTTGGCGGCCCCCCGGAGAGGGCGGCGAACAATGAAACGACCAGCCCACGCGCGGCCGGCCTCGCGGCGCTACGAAATGGTCGAGCAAGTGCTGCGCACGAACATCCTCGGCGGCCGTATTCCACGCGGCCTTGTCCTGCTCGAGGGGCCGATCGCGTCGCTGATGCAGACAAGTCGCGCCCCCGTTCAGACGGCGCTGCTGCGTCTTGAGGCGGAGGGGTTGGTGCGACGCTTCGACGGCCGCGGCTTCATGGTGGCGCAGCCGGGCGAGGCGGTAGAGCCGACGCGACGCGATCTGCGCGAAATCGGACTGCACATTCCCAAGATGATCGACGATGCCCTGCAGAGCCGGGCTTCCTGGGAACGCATCTATGAAACGGTCGAGACCGACGTCGCAGCCTGTCTGGTGTTCGGGCGCTATCGTCTGATCGAGTCCGAACTCGCCGAGCATTTCAGCGTCAGCCGCACGGTCGTGCGCGACGTGCTCGGCCGGCTGGAAGAGCGTGGCCTGGTCAAGAAGAACCAGAGCTCGCACTGGATCGCCGAGCCGCTGACCGCGCAATCCATCCGCGAGCATTTCGCCCTGCGCCGGATCCTCGAGCCTCAAGCCCTGGTGAGCGCCGCACCGTCGCTCGAGCATGCGCACCTCGCCGGCGTGTTCGCGCGCTTCCGCCAGGCCGAGGCGGCCTTCGACGGCAGCGGCGAAGACGCAGCGGTGCGCGACCTCGAGGCCTTCGAAACTCTGTTGATCGACACCTGCGTTCTCGCCACACCCAACGATCGATTGCGCGAGCAGATCCGCCATAATGTCCTGCCCGTACTGGCGGCGGAGCGCGTGCTTCGCCAGCTCGGCCTGCCCAACGACCGCACGGCGATCACCGAGCATCGCCTGATCGTGGAGCTGCTGCTGCTCGATGCGGTGCCGGCGGCGGCGGCCATGCTGGAGGCGCATCTGGCGGCGGCCGAACGGCGCAGCATCGCCCAGATCAAGATCGTCGCGGTGCTTCCCGAGCCGCGATCGATCGCGCCTTATCTGACGCGGCTCGAATGAGCGTGGGGGACACGGACTGTCGCGAATGCCTTGCATGAAGCGCCGGCGGTCGCGCTATACCGCAAGCGCCTAGCTAGCCGACGGCTACGGCATCCCGCCGCGCCATCTGCACCAAATATTCGAGGGCGATGCCTGACCGTCCGCGCCTCTGTTGCACGCAAGCGCCGCGCCGCCCTGGGGCGGAGCGGTTACCGATGGGGATCAGCCCGTCGTCCACTTCGCGACCGAGCGTCGCTCGAAGACCTCGCGGAACTGGCGCGTAGATTCGGTAAGGAGGACACCGCTGCCCCAGTCGAGGATCACGGCGTGCTGGCGGATGGCATCGAGCGCATCGATCTCGCCACCGCGATAGCGCTGCGCAACGACTTCGGGATCGAGCCTGACCTTGGCGATCCGCTCTGCCCTGATCTCGGTGCGGAGAGCATCGGTGGCGGCCTTGTCCACTTCGTATTCGCACAGCTCGGCATCGACGATCTGCACGACGACGCCGTAGTCCTTTGCTGCGCGCTCGACGGAGACGTAGTCGTCCTTGATGTCCTCGATCACGAGGCGCGGGTCGCGCTCGAGCGGGTCACCGAAACCGCCGCCACCTGCGGTCGGCCTGGAGAACACGTCGCCTTCGCCGATCGGCACGTCGGAGAAGATCGAGCCGAGTCGTTCCTCGCTGGTGCGGCCCTTGCGCTTCAATGTCAGCCCGTGCGGCATGGAAGGCAGGCCGCCCTCGATGCCCCACACCACGGCACGTTCGCGGTCGCAGATGTAGGAGATCACGGTCTGCTCGGCCTGAAGCATGCGCGAGGTCTTCATCACGCCGGCACCGCCGCGCCATTTGCCGGGGCCGGGCGAGTCCTTTAGGATCTCGCATTTCGTGATCAGGATCGGATTGGCGCGCTCCTGGCCCTCGACCGGCTGTGACATCAGTCCGGTGCCGAAGCACGCGGTGGTGACGTTGCTGCCGTCCTTGCCGTTGCGACCGCCCCAGCCGCCGGGCAGCCAGTCGTAGAACATGAAGATCGGCTTGTCGGCGCTGCGGCCGTCGAAGCCGCCGGTGAGTAGATATTCGAGATTGAAGGCGCAAGCGAGCGCGCGCTCGGGCATCAGCTTCGACCATATCTCGTAGATCGAATTCATGATCTTCTCGAACGGCATCAGGAAGCCGGTGACGGCGATCGGCCACTTCGCATCGACGATCGAGCCTTCTGGCGCGATAATCTCGAAGCAGCGATAGAAACCGGAATTGAGCGGCAGGTCGGGGAAGAAGGTCTTCATGCCGGCTGCGACGGCGGAGAATGTCGCACCGAATGCGGAGTTGTAGATCGAACCGATGGTCGGATGGCTTCCGGTGAAGTCGTAGATGGCCTTGTCGCCCTTGATCGTCATCTTGATGCGGATCGGGATCATCCCCTCGCCGCCGGCCGGGTCGCGATCGATGAAGTCGACCGTCTCCCATTCGCCGTCCGGTAGCGCGGCGATGCGCTGGCGTGCCGAGCGTTCCACATAGTCCTGGACCGCGGCTAGGCCCGATTCGACGGTGTCGCGACCATATTTGTTGACGAGACGCAGGATCTCGCGCCCACAGACGGCGGTAGCCTCGGCCTGCGCCTGGATGTCACCGATGATGGAGGCGGGATCACGCGTGTTGGACGCGATCAGATGCGCCACGTCCTTGCAGAACCGACCCTTGTCGAACAGCCGGACCGGCGTGATGCGCAGACCTTCGCGGAACATGTCGCGCGCCGCGACGTCGAACGAGCCGGGCACGCTGCCACCCATGTCCGACCAGTGACCGTTGGACTGGCTGAAGGCAATGATCTTGCCGTCCGCGAAGATCGGCCGAATCAGCCGCACATCGGAGAAGTGGGTGCCGCCGGCGTAGGGATCATTGATCGCGAACACGTCGCCTTCGTGCATGTCGCCATCGAAGTGACGCATGACGTCCTGACAGGTGAAGTGCAGCGTGCCGACATGAACGGCGATGTCCTGATTGCCCTGCGCTGCGCATTCGCCTTTGGCGTCATGCAGGGCACTGGAGAAGTCGCGATTGTAGATCACGAAGGAGTAGCATGTGCGCAGCACCTGCTCGCCCATCTGGTCGACGCTGGTGATGAAGGAGTTTTTCAGGACCTCGAAGGTCACGGGGTCGAGCGGAAGATCTCCGGCCATGGCTCACTCCTTCACGCGGATGATGATGTTGAGATATTTGTCGACTTCGGCGCTGGCGCCGGGCGGCACGACCGTGGTCGCATCGACCTGCTCGACGATCGCTGGGCCCTGGAAGGAGAAGCCGCAGGGCAGGTCGTCGCGGGCATAGACGGGCGTATCGAGCCCATTGCCTTCGAACCACACCCTGCGGCGGCTGACCGGCTCAGGGATCACACCGGTCGGCTTGTGGACGGCGAATTCAGCTTTGGGCACGACGCCGATCGCTTTCAAATTCAGCCGGAAGAAGCTCACGGGCGAGTCGTCACGGCGGAAATTGTATTCGCGCTTGTGCTCGGCATGGAAACTCGCGACGAGGTCCGAGATCTTGCCGATCGGGCGCGGCGCCTGCACCGCGAGCGAGCGCCATTGGCCGCGATACATCATGTCGATCGAGCGTTGCAGCACGATGTCGCGCTCGGCGACGCCTTCATGGGCGAGCCGGGCGAGCGCTTCCTTCTCCAGCGCGACGAACCGCGCTTCGATATCGGCGGAGTCGGCCCCGTCGGCGCCGACCATGCAGCTTTGCGAGAAGTCGTGCTGCATGTCGACCAGCAGGCAGCCGAGCGCCGAGGTCACCCCGGGATTTGGCGGCACGATCACGATGGGGATCGCAAGCTCGCGCGCCACGTCGACGCCGTGGAGGGCTCCGGCGCCGCCGAAGGCGACCAGTGCGAAATCGCGCGGATCGTAGCCGCGACTGATCGAAATCAACCGTACCGCGTCCGACATATTGGCATTGGCGACCTTGACGATCGCATCCGCCGCCTCATGCAGACCGAGGCCGAACGGCTTGGCAACGCCGTCCTCCACGGCCTGGCGGGCGAGGGCAGGATCGAGCTTGACCTTGCCGCCTGCGAGGTCCGTGCCGAGGCGGCCCAGCGTGACGTTGGCGTCGGTGTTGGTGGGCTGCGTGTTGCCGTTGCCGTAGCAAGCCGGGCCCGGATAGGCGCCCGCCGACTGCGGACCGTTGCGCAAGGAGCCTGCTGGATCGGTCCAGGCGAGCGAACCGCCGCCGGCGCCGATGGTGAGCACCTCGATGGAGGCAAAGCGGATCGGATAGCCGAACTCGATGTACCAATCCTTGGTGATGCGAGACTGGCCCTCATAGGCCAGCGACACATCGGTCGAGGTGCCCCCCATGTCGAGGCCGATCGAATTCGGATAGCCGCAGAGGCCGGCGACGTAGCGGCTGGCGATCGCGCCTGCGGCGATGCCGGAGCCGGCGAGGCGGGCGGCGTAGTCCTTCACGGAGGCGGGCGTCATGACGCCGCCGCCGGTATGGAGCAGCAGGAGATCGCGGCTATAGCCTTCGTCGGCGAGGCGATCGCCGAGTCGGCTCGTATAGCTGACGACGACGGGACTGACGACGGCGTTGGCGACGGTGGTCGAGAAGCGCTCGTGCTCGAAGATCTCGGGCAGGACCTGCGAGGAAATCGAGACGGGAACATCGGGCATCTCGGCAAGCAGGATGTCGCGCATGGCGCGCTCGTTGCTGCCATTGAGATAGGCGTTCATGAAGCATACGGCGATCGCGGCAACGCCTCGGCGCTTGAGAATGCGCGCGACATTGCGTGCTGCCTCGACGTCAAGGGGCTCGATCACCGCGCCGCTCGCATCGATGCGTTCAGGTACGGTCAGGCGATCGCGCCGCGGCACGTAGGGGCGCACGACATCCTTGTAGGTATCCCAGAGGTCTTCCTTGTTGGCGCGCCGGATCTCGATCACGTCGCGGAAGCCTTGGGTCGTCACCACGGCAGTGCGCGGCAGCCTGCGCGTGATCAGCGCGTTGGTCGCAACCGTGGTGCCGTGCGAGAACAGGGCCACCTTGGAAAGATCGATGCCGGCCTTGGACACGCCGCCCATGATCCCTTCGATCGGGTCGCGCGTGGACGATGTTTTTTCGATCCGGATGAGGCCGGTCGCCTCGTCCATGATGCAGATGTCGGTGAAGGTCCCCCCGACATCGACAGCCACACGAAGGTTCTGCGCCATGCGTCTTCCTTTCCGGCAAGCGTTTCGCCGATCATAGGCAGACCGGCGGCTTGCGCGCTTGACGCTGAGTGCAGGAAGACTTGTGCGAGAGAGCGAACCTCACCCGCGCCCGGATCGACGGGTGGTTACCTCAGGGATCGGCCAGGCCGGGGCGGCCTGGACCGGGCCGTCAGGACGTCGGGATGCGTGAGGCCGCGCGTGCTTCGCTCGGGGTGCAACCGAACCGGCCGCGATAGTTCCGGCTGAATTGCGCCTGGTCGGCAAAGCCCCATTGGTAGGCGATTTCCGAAATGCTCTTGCGGCAGTTGGGGTCACGCAGCAGGGTGTCGCAGATCGCCAGGCGCTGATTGCGGATATAGGCGCAGACCGTGAGGCCTTCGCCCTCGAAGATCTGGTGCAGGTAACGCAGTGATATGCCGCAGCCGTCGGCGATCGTCTGCGGCGTGAGCTTCATATCGTCGAGGTGGGTCCGGATGAAATGCTCGCAGCGCAGCAGGTGACCATTGCGCACGGAGGAGGAGTGGCCAGTCAGGACGCGGTCGTCGGACTCGACGGCCATCGCGAGAAGTTCGACGAGATGCTTGCCGATCATCGTGCGCGCCATCTCATCCATTTCGTCGATGCGCTCGCCGGTAAGGCGGAGCGTGTCGACGAACAGGGCGCCGACACTGCGCCTCGCATCGAACTGAAGCGTAGCAAGTCGTTCGGGGCGCGAGATGCGCGCACGCAGAACGGCGCTTGGGATCTTCAGCACCCATAGAGCCGTCGTATCGTGATGACTGAATTCGTATGGCAGGTGGCTGCGCTCGATCAGGAACGCGCCGGGGCGGCAGTTGACGACCTTGTTGTCCTGTTCGAAGCGAATTTCGGAGAGCTCGGGCACCGTGATCAGGAAGGATTCTTCGCGCTCGCTCTGGAGATGCCGCTCGTTGCGTTTGTAGAGCAAGCCATTGGCGATGTTGCGGGAAACTGCGACGGGTCCCATCGACCAGGCGCCGAGGCGCGCATCGAAATCGCGGCCGCTCGGAAACCGCAAGTCCAGCGAGAAATAGGTCCTGGAGACGATGTCCTGCCAGTATTGCCGCCGGCCGTGCAGCGGAATGTCGATGGTTGCGTAAGTCACCTGCATTGCTGCGCTCCCCGCTGCCGGCTGCTTCTCCGGCCGCCAAGCCCTTTGGCAAGTGTGGCGAGGCCGGCCGGATGACGTCAAGTCGAATAAAGCGGAAACAGATATCTCAGACGTCGATCCTCTCCTCGGCGGG
The DNA here is from genome assembly GCA_964594185.1 of uncultured Afipia sp. GTDB lineage: Bacteria > Pseudomonadota > Alphaproteobacteria > Rhizobiales > Xanthobacteraceae > Afipia. Next base: position 22,931 of record CAZQMD010000049.1, read on the forward strand.
TTGCCGGTGGTCGACGCCGATCGGCGGTCGGCCGGGACCGACGCCCGCAACCGCAAAACGCATGAAATCGCGGAATGCCTTTGCGGCTTCCGAAAGTCCGATGTCGCGGCGCTAGGCGAGGCCGATGTCCATGGTCGGGACCTCGTCCTCGATGACGCGGGTCTCGATCCGCTGTCCTTCCAGCGACCAGGGCCGGTAGATCAGGTCGGAGAGGATTGCGATGCCCATGCCGCCGGCAACCATCGAACGCACGGCCTCGACCGACGACGTACGGAAAACCGTCTTCGGTTCGAGCAAGGCGTTGTTCCAATAGCGCATCGAGGTGTGCTTGGCCTCATCCACCGTGAGCATGACGTAGGGATAGGGCGCGATCTCGGTGAGATGAACGCGCTCGGTGCGGGTGAGGGGATGATCGCGCGCGAGCCACAGGCGGCGGGGGGAACGCAACAGCGTTTCGCTGCCCA
>CAZQMD010000050.1:0-23252 GCA_964594185.1 uncultured Afipia sp.
TCATGACCGCGCTTGCCCCGATGCGGGACGATTCCCCGCCGCTGCAACCGGATCGCCCGCCGGAGGGAATGACCGGCGACAAGAGCCGCCCCCGCTACAAGCCGATCATGAATGCGGGAACGGGCCTCTAGAACATCTTGCGCGAGCGATGAAAAATGACGATCAGTACCGTGCATGAGCCAGGAAACGACATCGAAGCAAGCGACGCCCTGTATTGCGGTCTGCTTCATCGACCCCAAGGCGAAACTGTGTCTGGGTTGCGGGCGCACGCTTCCCGAGATCGCGCGCTGGCACAAGATGGACAACAGCGAACGGTTGGCTGTGATGACGACGCTGCACCAGCGCATGCAGGACGCGGGCTTGCCAGTTCCCAAGTCCCGCTCCTGAGCCGAGCCGCACTTTTCAACGCGACAGGTGCCGCATGATGCGCGGGTTCATGATCGTTGCTTTGGTGGTGTCCGCTGTCGGCATCCTGCTCTCGATGTCCAATCCGGTTGCGTTCGCCAGTGTGAAGGGCGCGCTGATCCGCGCGACCGATCAAACCTTGAAATCCAAACCGGTCCGTGCCGTCGAAGTCGCGCGCAGCGACAGCGGCGAGTTTTCGTTGCGGGCCAAGATCAACGGCGTCAGCACGCCGATGGTGATCGATACCGGCGCGACGTCAGTCGTGCTGACTTACGAGACGGCGAAGGCGGCCGGCCTGCCGCTTGAGCTACTCGACTATAGCGTGGATGTCGAAACCGCCGGTGGACGCGTTCGCGCTGCACGGCTAACGCTGGATCGGCTTTCCGTCGGCAAGCTGGTGGAGCGCTCAGTGCCTGCGCTGGTGGTGCCGCGCGGCCAGATGAAATCCAACCTGCTCGGCATGAGCTTTCTGAACCGGCTGGAAAGCTGGGAAGTCCGCCCCGACAAATTGATGCTGCGCGGATATCCGTAAGCGCGATCAGGCTGCAATCGACACTGACGCGCGTGGATCGACGAGAGCGAGCGCCTCCGCTAGTTGTTCCGTTCCTGCACCCGCCTTGGTGCAGTTTTCCGCAAGATAACGACGGAATGCGCGCGCACCCGGCACGCCGTGGAACGCTCCTACCAGATGACGCGTGATCGAATGCAGCCGCGTCCCGGCAGCAAGCTCGCGCTTGATATAAGGCATCAGCGCTTCAATGGCCTCGTGCATCGTCACATGGGGCGCAGGCTCACCGAACAGTTCAGGATCGACACTGAGCAGCCGCCATGGCTCATGATAGGCCGCGCGGCCCAGCATCGCCCCATCGAGATGCGCAAGATGTTGCTTCGCTGCCGCGACAGTTGGAATGCCGCCATTGATGATGATCGGCACATCCGGCAGAGCCGCCTTGAGACGATAGACGCGATTGTAATCGAGCGGTGGGATGTCGCGGTTCTCTTTTGGTGACAGCCCGTTGAGCCACGCCTTGCGCGCGTGAACAACCAGCGCATCGGAGCCTGCAGCGATTACCGCGCGGCTCAACATATCCAGCGCTACTTCCGGGTCCTGATCGTCGATGCCAATGCGGCATTTTACAGTGACCGGAATTTTGACGGCCTGCTTCATCGCCGCGACGCATTCCGCGACGAGTTTCGGCTCCGCCATCAGGCACGCACCAAAGCGCCCGTCCTTCACGCGATCCGACGGGCAGCCGACATTGAGATTGATTTCGTCATAGCCGAAGCCCTCGCCGATCCGTGCGCTCTCCGCAAGGTCGTGCGGATTCGAGCCACCGAGCTGAAGAGCGACAGGATGCTCGCTCGCATCGAAGCCGAGCAGGCGCTGACGGTCGCCATGGATGACGGCGCCGGTCGTCAGCATCTCGGTGTAGAGCCGAGTCCGTCGCGACAAGAGACGATGGAAGACGCGGCAATGCCGGTCAGTCCAGTCCATCATCGGCGCGACCGAGAAAATATGATTATATTTCAATATATTAGCTCGTTGTCCAGAAGGCACATCACAACGCGTCCTCCCCGGTAAATTACCCGTTTTAAGCGGCGCCTCACAAGCTGTCCGGGGCTGAATTCGCGATTGCCGTTGTACGCCAAGCGACCAAAATTTCGAAGCTTATGTATGACACCCGCCCACACTGAGGAAGATGTCCTGCCCTGCTGCCGTGTTGGTTGACAGTATCAGGCTCCGGCCTCAATCCATTAGGCAAGCCGTCAACGGCATCAAGAAAAGAAGAACAAGGGAAGCGCCATCTCATGACGTCGCTGCGAGCACTTCGCCCGGCTTTTCCGGTTCTACTCGGCGCATCGTTGATGCTGACCCTCAGCATGGGTATCCGTCAGAGCCTCGGCATTTTCATGCAGCCGCTGACGCGCGACATTTCCATCTCGATCTCCGAGTTCACCCTCGCCATCGCGATTCAGAATCTGGCGTGGGGCTTTACACAGCCGATCGCCGGCGCCTACGCAGCACGCTACGGATTCCGTCCCGTGGTGATGGTTGGCGCGGGACTTTACATCGCGGGTCTCACGCTTATGGCGGCGGCTCAGGGTTTCCTCAGTATCATGATCGGCGCCGGCGTGCTGATCGGGATATCTTTGTCCTGTATCGCCTCATCCGTCAGCATGGCCGTGGCTGCGCGCTCCGTTCCGGCGTCATCGCGCAGCCTCGTCCTCGGCATCGTATCGGCTGCCGGATCGCTGGGCGCTCTGATCGCCGCTCCCCTCGGTCAGGCACTGAATCAGGAATACGGCTGGCGTTTCGCGATTGCCGGCTTTGTTGTGCTGTCGCTGGCACTCATCCCCGCAACATGGCTGGCGGGAAAGGTGGACAAGGTCCCATTGCCTCCGACACCGGCAAGCGACATCGACAACATCTCCGCGAAGGCGGCCGTCGGCCGCGCCTTCGGAAATGCATCCTTTATCGTGATGACGATGGCGTATTTCGTCTGTGGAATGCAGCTCGTCTTTCTCACGACGCATCTGCCGACTTATCTTGCCATCTGCGGCATGGACCCGATGTTGAGCGCGCAGACGCTCGGCGTGATCGGCGGATTCAACGTGATCGGCAGCCTGTTTTTCGGCTGGGCCGGCGGCCGGTGGAACAAGCTCGCTTTGCTCGGCGGAATCTATTTTTCGCGATCTCTCATTCTGGCCTGGTACTTCATGCAGACGCCGACGACGACTACAACGCTCATCTTCGCAGCGTTGATGGGATTCCTGTGGCTTGGCGTCGGACCACTGGTTGCAGGCGCAATCGTCGAGATGTTTGGATTGAAATGGCAGGCCATGATCAGCGGCCTTGCCTTCATGAGCCATCAGCTCGGCAGCTTCCTCGGCGCACTTGGCGGCGGCCTGATCTATGACTCGCTCGGCTCCTACACGCTGGCGTGGCAGGCCGGCGTCATCATCGGCCTGACAGCCGGCATCGTCCAGATTGCGTTCGCGCTGATACGCCCGCCCGAACCACCGCTGGCACTAAGAATGCAATAATTACGGCGCAGGTTGCCGAGGAACGCGCGAAGCCGCTCAGCTCCGCAAGCCGGGGGCTTCGTGGCCGGTTCGCGCCACATATTCCGTATAGCCACCGCCATACTGATGAATACCTTCGGGCGTCAGCTCGAGCACCCGGTTTGACAGCGCAGCCAAAAAATGCCGGTCATGCGAGACGAACAGCATGGTGCCCTCATATTCCGAGAGCGCCGTGATAAGCATTTCCTTGGTGGCCAGGTCGAGATGGTTGGTCGGCTCATCCAGCACCAAAAGGTTTGGCGGATCGAACAACATTTTCGCCATCACAAGCCGCGCCTTCTCGCCGCCTGACAGAACGCGGCATTTCTTCTCGACGTCATCGCCGGAGAATCCGAAGCAGCCCGCGAGCGCGCGAAGCGAGCCCTGCCCCGCTTGCGGAAACGAATACTCCAGCTCTTCGAACACCGTGCGCTCGCCGTCGATCAAATCCATCGCGTGCTGCGCGAAGTATCCCATCTTCACGCTGCTTCCCAAAGCAACGGTGCCGTTGTCCGGCTCTGCCGATCCGGCGACAAGTTTCAAAAGCGTGGATTTTCCCGCGCCATTGATCCCCATCACACACCAGCGTTCACGGCGGCGGATCTGGAAATCCAGTCCGTCATATATGCTCCGGCTGCCATAGCCCTTGTGGACGTTTTTCAGGCTGACAACATCCTCACCGGAACGCGGCGCGGGCAGAAAGTCGAATGCAATGGTCTGGCGGCGCTTGGGCGGCTCGACCCGTTCGATCTTGTCCAGCTTTTTCACACGGCTCTGCACTTGCGCTGCATGGGACGCGCGCGCCTTGAACCGTTCGATGAACTTGATTTCCTTGGCCAGCATCGCCTGCTGGCGTTCGAATTGCGCCTGCTGCTGCTTCTCGCTGACCGCGCGCTGCTGCTCGTAGAACTCGTAATCGCCTGAATACGTCGTCAGGCCGCCGCCGTCGATCTCAACGATCTTGGTGACAATGCGGTTCATAAATTCGCGATCATGCGAGGTCATGAGAAGCACGCCTTCGTACCCTTTCAGGAACTCCTCGAGCCAGATCAGGCTTTCAAGATCGAGATGGTTGCTCGGCTCGTCCAGCAGCATGGCATCGGGGCGCATCAGCAGAATGCGCGCCAGCGCCACGCGCATTTTCCAGCCGCCGGATAATGCGCCGACGTCGCCATCCATCATTTCCTGGCTGAAACTAAGACCCGCGAGAACTTCGCGTGCGCGTCCCTCGAGCGCATAACCGTCGAGTTCCTCGAACCGGTGCTGGACTTCGCCGTACTGTTCGATGATCGCGTCCATCTCATCCGCGCGATCTGGATCTGCCATTGCCGCTTCGAGCTCTTTCAACTCTGCGGCAACGCCACTTACGGGGCCTGCCCCGTCCATCACCTCGGACACCGCGCTGCGGCCGGACATCTCACCGACATCCTGGCTGAAATAGCCGATGGTCACCCCGCGATCGACCGAGACCTGCCCCTCGTCGGGCAGCTCACGGCCTGTAATCATCCGAAACAAAGTCGTCTTGCCAGCGCCATTGGGGCCGACCAGCCCGACCTTCTCGCCCCGCTGGAGTGCGGCAGACGCTTCAATAAAGAGAATCTGGTGGCCATTTTGCTTGCTGATATTGTCGAGACGAATCATAGGGGCACGGCATCCGGAACAGAGTTTCGGCCGTGCTTTAAGCCATGTCGCGCGTCAACGGAAGAGCGTTCCGAAGCGCCCCGGCGCCTACAAAACGCGTCAAACCAGGTGGAAATCGCTCTGGTGCGTATGGACCTCAACAGATGAACTGACGCGGCTGGTTCCCTGCCCGTCATGCGCGCCGAAGAAATCGAAGTTCGTCATGGCGTGAACCAGAGACGCAATGTCGGTTGCATCGCCGGACCACGATTTTCCTGCTGGAGCCTGATCGAAGCTAAAGCCGTGACTGTCATTACTTGAGCTGCGCCCGATATCGAGGCGGAAGGTGAAATTATCCGCACCCGCCCCGCCGCGCTGATGGTCGAAGCTGCCGCTCCACGAAAACGACATGCTGCCCTTTGCGAAGAAACCATGACTGTGATGCGACACGTTCGTTTGGCTCGAATAGTCGACCACCTCCCGCGGCAGCATTTGCACGTCGGTTGCCGCGGAGCGCCCGGTATCGAAATCACTCGAAGTCGGCAAATGGACGGAGTTTGTCGCCCGCGCATCGCTTGGGCCGCTGTCATAAGTTTTGCTCGGCAGGACGCTCCGCTCGCCGGAAGAGGATTCAGCTGTTTTCGAGGCCGACCACCCGTCGTCACCCGCCGAGTCTGCATCCCCTAAGCAGTCATCCCTGCAGTCGGAGATATCGATTTTCCGCGCTTCCGACCGATGGTCATGATCATCGGTCACGACCGCGCTAACCTTGGTCGTCTCGTGACCGTCAGTGACCGTCATGGTTTCGTGATCGTCCAGGCTGACCGCGAAGCCGTGACCATCGTGATCGAACCAGTGGTCATGATCATGGTGGTGGTCGTGGTGATGGTGGTGATGACTATCCGCGATCACGAGATCGAACTGATCGACGGCCGTCCCGTTATGCTCATCGCTGGCGATGACCTTGATATGAATCACGCATTCTTCGCCCTTAGGCGGCGTTCCCGAAAACGTCATCGTCGCAGGATCGAATGTAAGCCAGCTCGGAAGCGGATCGCCATTCGCCAAAACTGCGCGATAGGTCAGTGTGTCATTGGCATCCAGATCGGCAAACACGCAGGCTGGAATGACGTACTCGAACCTGCAGCCTTCCCGGGCCTTCTGGTCCGGAATGGGATGCTCGACCGTTGGATTATCGTTCAATCCGTTAATGGTCAGGGTGAGTGTTTCCGGGATGACAGCCGATCCCGGCTGGCTCTCGAATCCAATCGTATAGATCGCGGCTTCTCCCACGCCGAGAAACGCGAACTGACTCGCGTCGTAGGTCACCACACCTGTCGCAGGATCGACATGCACAAGATTGGCGAGATTGACGCCCTGAGGTGCCGGCACAGTGCTCTCAACGCCCCTCAGCGTGCCGGTGCCCGCCACGTAACGTCCCGCGGATTCTCCAACGACCTGCCCGTCTATTGACACCGTGACCTGATCACTGATGGCAAAGTTTCGCGAGACCGGTCCCTGAGAGCCCTGAACATCCACCACATTTGTCACAGCAACGGTCCGCACCACGGGCGTTTCCTGCTGATAAAACACCGTCTCCGGCGTCGCCGCAGCAGCCGGAACCAGAACAGCTCCCGCCGCCAGAGCCATTAGTGCCGGTACGCCGGAGTCGGCCCCGACCGCAGCGAAGCTTCTGGTCGGGTTGGCCAGCGGATTCACACTGGAGCCGCTTCGATCGCCTCCACCACCGTCTGGATTGTAATTCGGATAGAACATCTGGAAGACCTGCTGAATCAGGTTCTTCTCGCTTTGCATATCCGCAAGCGTCTTCAATTGATCGACGGCGGATACCGGCTGGCCCACGCCAAGCGGCGTAACAACCGTCATCAGTCCTGCTTGCGATACGATCTTGAGGAGATCGCCAGTTTCCTTGTCGTACAGGTGAAACGAACCGATTTTCCCATCCGGCTCCTTGAGCACGGAGAATTTGCTGGGGCCGTTGTCTGCGGCGATCTCGACCATGATGGCGGTACCGCGGATACCCATGGTGGCGACCGGCGTTTCGACCCGCATGTTTCCGAACTTCGCCGTATGTCCGGCAACAAGCGTGATGGTTCCCTGTATCAGGCTCAAGAGCGATGAATTGGACGATCCGTTTGGATCGTAGGTCATCTCATCCAGAACGATACGCGCGTTGGACGCAAGACCGAGAGCTGTGCCGTCGATGAAGCTGATACCGATTGTGGTATCGGCGCCGGTCTGAACCACGTCTCCCTTGAGAAGCTTGTCACCCTGTTTCAATTCGACCGGAACGCCATTCCGGGTAACCACGGCCGTGCCGCTGATCTTGGCGAGGTTACCTACGGCTGGCACCGCGCTTGCGATCTGATCGGCCTGGGCATATTGAACGCGTGCGGTCATCGCTTCGATAACGCGCCCTGAAAGACTTGCGCCTTCCGGCGACGTCAGCGACGCGCGCAATTCGCCCTTGAAGTAGTCCGGAATGATGACGCTTTCCGTCTCACCCGCGAGCACAAGATCAACACCATGACGGCTGTAGTGTCCTGAGAACAGCAGTTCTGCGTCGATAAAGGCGAACGTATCAGCTCCTGCCAAATCCTGAGCATCCCCGGCAGCAAAGATAAAGCTGTCAGGAATTGCGGCTTGCATGCTGGCCTTACTCATGCCGATACCTCCGCTGTCTCCAGAATTACAATGATACGGTCTCGCTCTGCGGCGCTGTGCGGTCCATGACGCGCCTCGTATGCAGCTCGGCGCCGTTCTTCCTTGGCGCACGCTCCTGCCGCCCGAGAGCGGCAACCAGCGCTGCGTTGACCTCTTCGATCCGGCCCAGCTTGACCAGCGATGCGGCCAGGCTGCTAAACGCTTCCGGGAGGTCGGGCTTCAGCCGAAGCACCTCGCGATAGGCATTGGCCGCATCCAGATGCTGATCCAGCGCCTGACAGGTCTGCGCGAGACAAAGCCACGATTTGAAGGCGTCCGGCCTGATCGTGGTCAAGGTCTTGTAGAACCGCTTTGCCGCAACATGATCGCCCTTGTTGGCGAACAGTTGCCCGAGCCGATGAATGGCATCGGCATTCTTCGGCTGAACCTGAAGGACATCCCGATATCCGCGCTCAGCCTCTAACAGCTTGCCGGCCTGATGGAGTTCAGTCGCCTGCTCGAGAACATCCGGAACGGTCCGGGGATCGATCCTGCCGCCGAGATTCAACCCGCTTTTTGTCGCAACCACAGTACAAAGAATCCGACGCTCCTTCACCCCGAACGAATACTTGTAGGTCTCGTTGCCACGAAGGAAATCGTACTCGGTAAATCCATTGGCAATGGCGTGACGAATGCTGTGGGCATGCAGGATCACGCCGGGCGGTGGCCCCTCGAAGGTTTCATCGCGCCCGGTGATGTAGAACAGGAACGCGTGCTTGCGCGTATCCATCAGTGTGGCAAGAGCCGCCAGCGGACGATCCTCCTTCCAGAGTGTCGGAAGGTACAGCAGCCCCGCCCTGAAACTGCGCGTCAGCATCGCCCGGTTGGAACGCACCAATGCATGGACGAGATCACCCTTGCGTGGCTTCCACTTCGTCTCCCAAAATTGCAGGAGTGCATTGAGATCTCGCTCGACGGTTTCCGGCGTGGCGACGGTGATGCGGTACTCTTCCGATGCATCGACCTGCCGAAGCAATCGCCTGATTTTTTGTCTGGTATTTGTGCTCAAGCCATCAAGATACGAATCCCAGCTTGGTGGAAGCACAGCAAACGGACACAAGCTGTTATCGATTCCATCGGCTTTCCCGACGCGATTGGTCTCGCTGGTCTGGAAACCCGCTTTCGGAAAATGCGCCAGGAAAAGGCGCATCCGCGGCTCCGACACGCGGAAATTCTCGAAATTCAGACGCGACCAATTCAGCTGCTTGAGATATCGCACGAATGCGGGGATCGCGAGATGTTCGGCGCCCGGCTCGCACAGAAATCCTGTGTAGTCCGCAGTGAAATTGCCCGCCATATTCAGCTCATTGTGAATACGGCCATTCTCGGTCTTGGTCTGAATCCGCATGGGGAGAAAAGCCACGTATGGCCCATCCGCCTTGTTGTCCGCCTTCGCCGCAAGGACAAACCAGGGACTGGCAATCTGCCCAAGCCAGCCCGAGAGCCATCGCCAGGACATGAAAAGCTGCGCATCCGGATCCGCGTCATAAATCGCGTTCCAGTTGTCTTCGAGTTTCGCGAAATCTGCCAAAGTATCGATGACGTCAATGCGCATCCTGTAACCTCGCTTGCGAATTTGCTCTTTACGTCACACTCAATTCACTCCCTGCAAAACTCATGTCCGCTGCGGCCTCACCGCTCACGGAACGCGCGCAACATGCTGTCGTGTATCGGCTTGACGACATACTGGAAGAACGTCCGTTCAGACGTCTTGATGTAAACTTCCGCCGGCATGCCGGGCGTCGGGCTGAAGCCGTGAAGGGTCGCCGCCTCGGCGCTGTTCAGCTTGACGCGAACAATATAAATGTCGGTCGGCCCGACCTGCTGGGATTTCCGCTCGTCCGCCAGCGTGTCCGCCGACAGATAGATGACTTCTCCGGAGATCATCGGCGTAATGCGCTGATTGAGGGCCGTCAGACGCACGGTTGCGTGCTGCCCGTGCTTTACGCTGTCGATGTCTTGCGGACGAACCCGCGCCTCGATGATGAGTTCGTCCTTGAGCGGCAGAATTTCCATGATGCTCTTGCCGGCTTCGATCACGCCTCCCTGCGTGTGATACCTGAGCTTGACCACCACTCCGCTGACCGGAGCCGTGATATGAATGCGATCGAGCACACCCTTCGCAGTCAGCATCCGTTCGCGCACATCGACCAGCTCACCGCGAATTTCATGCATCTGTTCCACCGCAGTCTTGATCGCAGTTTTCCTGACGCCGTTGATCTGCTCCACGGCCTTTGCGATCCGCTCCTTGGCGTCGCCGATGTCGCCCATGATCCGGCCGACCTCACCTTCGAGATTCGCCTGCGTGCGCTGTAAAACCAGAAGTTCGGGCTTGCGAACAAGACCGGTCTGCAGCAGATACTGCTTGGTCTCGACTTCTTCCTCGATGAACTTGATCTGGCGGCGGACGCCCTCCAGCTGGACCTGTGATCCCTGGATTCTCTCGTTGAGCGCGTTGATGCCCTCATTGATACCGGCGATATCGCTGTTCATATTATTCCGGCGGGCAGTGAACGTCAGTTTTTGACTCTCAACAATTTCGTTCACTTCCGGATTATTCAGATCCTTCAACAACTCCTCGGAAAATTTAATCTCAGAATCCTCGCGCATTTCGGATTGCAGTCGCGCATCGATAGCGATCAACCGGGTGCGACGCAGAAACAACCGCCGGAGTTCGGCACTCGGTGCCGTACTGTCCAGTTCGACAAGAAGCTGCCCCTGATCGACCGTGTCACCTTCACGCACATAAATCTGGCGGATAACGCCGCCCTCAAGATGCTGGATTATCTTGTTTTGTCCGGTTGCAACAAAGACGCCGGACGCCACCACCGCACCAGCGATCGGCGCCGTATTACCCCAGACACCGAAACCCATCACCATGGTGGCCATCACCACAACGCCGGCAATCGTTGGAAGCCTTGTCGATCGCGGCAGCGACTCGTACCAGACGCCCTCAGAAGCGGGCCGTCCCGGCGGTTGTACAGTCACTTCGTTGCCAGACATGTCGGCACCTCAGTTGTCAATCGGGCCGGGTCAAGTCCCGGCCGCTCCTAAGCTACATCATGCATTCAGTATCGGCGGCCCCTCGCCCGAGCCGGTGGGCTTTCGTCCGGTGATCATCGGAATGATATCGTCGCGGGTGCCGAACGCCTTGATGGCCCCGTTGTGAAGGATCATGATCTTGTCGACGCTCATCAGCAGCGCGGCACGCTGCGTGATGGTCACCACGGTGATGCGCTTTTCCTTCGCCCTGATCAGCGCCTTGGCAAGCGCCCGCTCTCCGTTCGCATCGAGATTGGAATTCGGCTCATCCAGAACCATAAGGCGAGGATTGCCGTAGAACGCGCGCGCCAGCCCGATTCGCTGCCGCTGCCCGCCCGACAACGGACTGCCGTCCATGCCAACGATGGTTTCATATCCCTGCGCGAAACTCGAAATCATTTCATGAACGTCAGCGGTCTCGGCCGCGTCGAATATGTCCTCGTCGATCGCATCTGAGCGCATCCGCGCGATGTTCGCCTTGATCGAGGCCGGAAAGAGCTGAACATCTTGTGGCAGATAGCCGACGCTTTCGCCGAATTGCCGCGCATCCCAATTGCGAAGATCCATCATGTCGAGCCGGACATTGCCTGCGGTCGGGATGATGGAGCCGACAAGCATACGTGCGAGCATGGTCTTCCCGGTACCTGAATCGCCGACAATCGCCAGCGACTCTCCCGGTTCGAGCTGGAAGCTGATGCCGTTCAGGATGACCTTCTTGGTCGGCGGCGGAACATACAAAATCCGCTCCACGCTGAGATGACCTTGCGGACGCGGCAAGCGCAGGCGATCGAGATTTAGTGGCGAGTTCTGCAGAAGGCTTTTGACCCGGCCATAAGCCGAACGCGCCTGCACGAAACCACGCCAGCCTTCGATCGTGCCTTCCATCGGCGCCAGCGCCCGGCTTGCGACAATCGAAGCGGCGATGATCATGCCGCTGGTCAGCTGGCTTTCCAGCGCAAGCCATGCTCCCCAGCCAAGGATCGCGATCTGAGTGCACAGGCGTATGAATTTGGAGACGCCGGTCATCATGATATTGAGATCTTGCCCCGCGACCTGCGCCTTGAGCGACTCAACTGTCTCATGTCCCCACACCTGAACGCCTTCAGGGATCATCCCCATGGCGTTGATGACTTGCGCATTGCGGGCCATCGACTCGGCCTGGAGATTGGCGCGGGTTCCGAATGCATTCGCGCGGGTGAAAGGAACGGCCGTGATCCGCTGATTCAGCAACGCGACGCCCATCAATGCCAGACCGGATGACAGCACGATCAAACCAAGTTGCGGATGAATAAGAAACACGACGGCGAAATACACGGGAGCAACCGGCGCATCGAACATCGTGAGAAGCACAGGCCCGGTAATAAACGAGCGCAGATGCTGCAGGTCAGCCAGCGTCTGGAATTCGCGGCTCGATCCTCCCTGCGCTGCTTTTGCTGCCGCACTCAGGACGGGGCCGCCAAGCTTGGCCTCGATCTCGACCGCAATGCGCATCAGGATAATACGCCGCATCATGTCCATCAGGACGTGCGCGCCAATTGCTACAATCACGATCATCGACAGCATGATCAGCGTGTCGGTGCTTCGGCTGGTCATCACCCGGTCCGACATGTTGAACAGATAGACCGGGATAGAGAGAACCAGGAGATTGACCGCAATCGAGAAAATTCCAACGGTCACCAGATTGCGGCGAGCATTCGCAAGTCCCTTGCCGAGCACATCGCGGAATTCGTTATCGCTCGAGCGCTTGTGCAATGGCGGTGAACCGCCTCCGCCGCCGCCGCCACCTCCGCTGCCCTGCGGAGGGTCGCCGCCCCCACCTCCCGTGGCAACGGCTGGAACGGTGGGCGCCTTGGCGGCTGCGGCCCCCTTTCCCAAATCTCGTGCTTCGGGTTGAGGGAGCGGCGCATCCTTCGCCGTCTCGTGCGGTGGTGAGGTACCGGGCTGCTTTGCAATGCTGTCGGCCACCCGCAAAACTTGCTGGACGGCGCTGGCGGTATCGGCCTGATTCTTTACCGGCTCGGCGGCAGCGGATGAACTTTCAGGAGAATGAGCATTTTGCTCGTCATCATGCCGGTGCGGAAACGGAACAACCTCCGCGCTACGCAACTTCGCGCGGTCTTCGTCGGGCAATTGGGCTGAATCACGATCCTCATCGCCGAACTCGTTGTCACTGTCTCGCGTCATTCGCCCCGGCCTCCGCCAATGAATTCGCCCGATCCGACACGTGTGTCCGCCTTCTCGTTGACCGCCTAATGCAGAACGTTTGCGATTGCATCGTCATGCGGTGGCGCAGCGGTCACCAGCGGAGCCACAGGTGCTTCATTCTGACTTTCGTTCACAAAAGCGATGAGTTCCGGAACCAGCGTCTGCGTATCCCGCGCAAGTGCATGGTCCTTGTCCGTCGGCAGTAAATTGGCTTGCACGAGGATCGTATCGCCATAGACTTGGCCGTTTACGAACGTGTTGGTCGCGCCGACATCGAGAATCGCCGCCGTGTTACCCAGAAGATCTTTTCCGCTCGTCACCGACTGTGTCTCGATCCCATCGGGATGAGCCGCCTGAGCGCCAGCCGATGGCGCGCTGATCAGCTGGGCAATAATGTTGACGTCGGACGTCACATTGGTCTGCCAGATTGCGTTGAGATCGTAAAAGTCGCCCTTGACATACAGCACATTGAAGACGCCGCCGGAGCCATCGAGGTAGGTTCCGTAGGACGGATCGAGCGTCGTCAAACCATTGCTCACGGCGGAGACAACGCTGTTCACACTTTCATCGACTGGCTTGAAATTGTCGTCTCCGTAAGTCTCGATCGTTGCTGAATTGGTCAGTTGATTTTGACCGGAGGTCACCGACTGGGTCGGATCCACGCCGTCCGTCAGCACCTTGATGACGTCATTGTTCAGCAGGATGTTGTTCTGGAAGATCACGTTCATGCCGTGATATTCGCCAGCCACAATGATCAGGTCATAGTGGATCGACCCGTTGAAGACCTGGGCCAGATTGCCGAGTTCATTGCCTCCGGATATTGCGACATAATGTGAGTCCGAACTCGACTGGACGAGAATGTCGTTGTCGGACAGATAATTCATCTGAACGATGGTGTGGACATTATAGTAGTCGCCGCTCACCACATCGACGTTCCAGTGAGGCCCCGCGAAAGTCGCAGTCAGCCCGCTATAGACGCCGGGATTCTGCACGAAATCGGCAATGTTCGTTGCCTGGTCGCCGCCTGTCGCCGCTGGGAGGTCTTGTCCCCCCGCAACATTGATGTGGTCGTGATCCATCGTTGAATTGGTCTGGAAAATCGCGTTGGTCTTGAAATAGTCGCCCATCACGATCATGGAGCGTCCGGAAGCGCTCATATCGACGATCAATGCGGCATTCCAGCTGTCGTTACCGCCGGCTTGTGCCCACTGCCCGAGATCATGCCCAAGATCGGGATCGGGATCTGGGGTGGGAAGCGACACCTGGTCCGGCGGCGTCGGAGCCGGATCCTGCAAAACGCCATTGAGGTAATAGCCCGGCTCAACAGAGTGCGCAGCAGGTGCACCCTCGCGCGAAACGAGGTCGTTGTCGTATGACTTTGCAAAATCCGTAATGCCGGTGTCGTTTTGCGAAATCCACCACTCTCTCGGAATTTGATCGTTTGCTTCATCCGCCATCTTTTGAAGAATGGCTTCTGTGTGAATGGTCAGCTCGGTCGCCTGCGCCGCAACAAGGGCCACGTCGGCATCAAAGCCAACGCCCTTTGGCAGGACAAGAAGGCTGTCATCGTCGGACAGCACATTGACCTGATGAATCTGAAGCAGCGTCTGATCGCCGGCGTCCTGATACTGGATCGTGATCTGGAGATCATATCCGCCGCCCCCGCCTCCTGGCGCAGATAGCGGCAAGGACAAGCGCGGAAGTCCTCCCAGTCCGTCATCATCCAGATCCGGATGATGCGGCGGCGGCATAAGCGATTTTATCGGGGCGACGCGAGACGCGTGATAATCTTCAAAAGGAAGCGCCTCCGGTGTTCCTAAGCGACGGCTTTCGAGCTCGTCGAGATCCGGATTGCTGTCATAGTCTGGCAGCTTGGCGACATAATCGTCCTGAACATTCCGAAATGAGGATTGGTCGTAATCGATGCGATCTCGCGCGATGTCATTGATGATCTGAAGATAACCGGCAAAATGCCAGACTACTTCGGTTACGCCGCCGGGCACCATGAGAGCCTCCTGTACTCAGGCTCAAGGAATCGACGATCCTGCGGGAGTTAGCCGCAACACCAAATCGTTTTTTACATTGTGAGCATGATCGTTCAGGGAAAACCCGCGCGGCGGGTGGCGCGCGGGCGTTGGTGTCAGTTTGCTGTGCAGGTCGTGGCTGTCTTGGATGTCATGACCCGCCCGCCGGGTGGTGGCGCGGTTGGACTGGATGTTCGCACCCTGCGTGATGGTCTGGTTGAACGCGTCCTGCGTCAGAGCCGCATCGGCACTTGCGATCGCTCCGCTTGCGCTGCCGCCGATGACATCGCCGATCTTGGCGTCCATCTTGGCGTCGCCGCCTTCGGCCTTCGCATCCATATCGAAGTGACCCGATCCACTGAACGTAACGCTCGGGTTCGTCATATGGTCGTTATCAACCAGGTTGTTGACCTGATCGAGATTGAACGCGTTGCTGTAGCCGCCGTTGAGGGTCTGGTTCACCACGTCCGGCATGATCACGGCGTCATGAATGTCATTGATGCCATGAAGATCGATAACGGGGCTGCTCAGTCCGTCAGCCTTGAGATCGAGATCGACGTTGACGTCGACATTGACCTTGGTATCGACGGTGTTTTCGACCTTGTTCTCGACCTTGTTGTCGAGGTTGTTGTCGACAGCGTTATCCGTCTTGTTGTTCACCTTGTTGTCAAGATCGTTATCGATCTTGTTGTCGTTGCTGTTCTTGTTGTCATTGCCGTTCCGGTTGTCGTTGTCGTTCTTGTTGTCGCTCTTGGAGTCGAGCGACTGAACGGCGAACTGGGCCTGACCTTGACCCTGGCCCTGTCCTTGGCCCTGTCCCTGAAGCTGGCCCTGCAAATTGGCCTGTGCCTGTCCCTGCAAGTTGGCTTGCTTCTGGTCTTGATCCTGGTCCTGGCTAGGATCGTTCTTCTTTGGCTTCGGCTGATAATGATTACCCATGACGAACTCCTGTTCGTGATGAGCATCGCCTTGCCTTGAAAATCGCTGATCTTCTGCGTCTGCGATCGTCAATGCGCCACGATGCGGTTAGCGCGGTCCTCCCGCAATTATTTGCGAAACTCCGCATCGTTACCGTTGCTCATATGAAAGTCATGGAATAGCCGCACATTCGGTCATCGCTTGCAGTCTTAGGCAGTATGCAGAAAGCGACTGCCGACCTCGTTTGGAACTGGCCATACGTCATCCGAACAGGCGCAATAATCCTATCGAGTAACTGGACTCGCAAGACGCGACAGAAATGTGAGATTTGCAACTTTTTGGAATGCCGTTCTGCCCCGCGCACTGCTATCGGGCACGGAAGAAAGCTTAACATCTCGCCCGTTGAAGCCCACGGCGAAGAAAAGCGTTCTGATGTTTATCCACTGAAGATCGGCTTTTGAGAAAACTACCGCCCGCAATCAGTCAGTCTACCTTACCTGTCGATCGCAGATGGCTCTCAAGCTTCGGCAGAAAATCCCATATATCGCGATTGATACGCGTCATTTCCTTGATGGTCTTGACCATCGTCTTTAACCGCGCCTCGTCCATGGGCTTCATATCGCCAAACTGAAGACTATTCTTTGTCTGGACGATCCGCATCGATTGCGTGTGGGTGATCTGACCGCCGGCATCGACGATATACATGCAGTGATTGAATTCGTTTCGCACATGCGTGGTGTCGTTGAACCGGTCAATGATCTTTGAAAGTGAGCGGTCGAGCGCTTTGTCCTTGATCATGATCTTGGCCAGGCGCTGAATGAGATCCAGCCGCGCTCTGGTGGTGTTAAGTGTCGCAAATGTCAGTGCCGCCGAAGCCTGATCGGTCTTCAGCAGGATCATGAGAACGTAGATAAAGAGGCTTTCGTTGTTGGACCAGCTCGATACCAGGTTTCCGATCAGCGCAAGGATCATCGTGCGACGATCGGCGGTGGCTGGCGCAGATGCGGCAAGCGCTTCAAAATCAGGCTTTGGCGGAAGCTGGCTTGATACCATGGGGATGACCTACTCCTGACTTGATCTGGAGCATCACGCATCTTGGGTATATGATCGTGCAGGTTCCAAAGTAACACAAGGGCACGGCGTGCATTTTGGTTCGTTTTCCGATCGGCCACAGGGAGCGGCGTCATGCTGCGCTGGGTTCTCGATCTTTCCAGGGTCCGCAAGGCGCGCAAGGCAGCTTGCACGGTGATCTCTCCCATGGTCGCGAGAAGCCGCCATCGCCTTGGCGCGATCCCCGATTCCGCGTGGTCGACCCCCTACATCGTCGGCTTCATGGTGATGCTGATTACGATCATCGCAAAAACCGAAGTTGGAAAGATCGAAGGTCAAACGCTGTGCCTCGTGCAGACCAAGGCATGGGAGGATATCACGGGCATCAGATCCGATCTGATCGGCGAAGATGTTCTGCTGCTCAGCGCTGGGCGAAATCGGGATTTCGAAAGCGGCTGCCACAATGCCATGGCGCTTGCATCCCTGCTCATCGGCAGCTCAATTCTCGGATGGCAACACCGGCAGTTCGATTTGAGCATTCAGGCAGGCACCCCGTGGTCGGACCGGGACGACCTGTCATCGCTCTGGGAGCGGTTCTTCGACGCACACATCTCCGTACACGTTTGCGGCATCGAAACCGGACTCGATAGAACTTCCCTGGAATTCTCGTAAGCAAAAAGCCCCACCAACACGGCTTTCTGGTCGAGTTCCATTTTTTGAACTCTGATTGTGCAGCGCCCAATACGTCCGGAAAACATCACAGGCTTGCAATAAATGCAGGGTACCTTAAAGTTCTAAAAAAATTTAACACCGAAAATTTGGAATGCCCATGAATCGAAAAGTGCCTCAGAAAGTATTTCGAGTAGGGGTGCGTCATGAGTATCACCGGTTGTTCACTTCCATTGCGCCGAAAGCAGAGAATTTCAGATCATTTATCTGAGCGAGTAACTCGCAGCGATTTTGTATCTTGCGATAACGAGCGAAGCGGTAGCGATCCAGACGACAAAATTTCAAAGCCACTGCCGCGCTCCTTCATATCAACGCAAACGATATTGAAGAGCCCTCGTCATCCCTCGCAGATTTTGTCTGACGAACTCAATCTCGCCGCGCGATCGAATCGCTCACAACGTCAAACGACAAAAATACAAGATAGCCGCTCTGCTCCGACTCCCCGTCCGAGCATCAATCTTCCGGCGCGGGCGAATGAAATCAAGCAGATCAACGGTGCTGTGAAGCACGACGACCGGATTCAAGGCACGAAGAAACCCGGAATCGTCGTCATCCATCCGCGAACCTTCTTCCGCGATTGTTTCGTTCGCTGCCTCGACATCTCGTACAAGAGCCACGAGATCGCTGCATTCGCCAACATCTTCACATGGCGTGCATCGCAAGCGGAGGCCGCAGTCAATCCTTCCATTATTGTTTTCTTCGTCGATAGCGGCGATGCATCCAGCGTCACCGATCTCCAGTTTCTGGAATCGGTTGCGACTGACATTCCTGTCGTCATCGTGTCGGATATCGACGACGTGAACTATGTGGTTCGCGCCCTCAAGGGCGGCGCTCGCGGATATATTCCAACAAGCCTGTCATTCAATGTCGCCGTCGAGGCCGTACGGCTGGTTGAAGCTGGCGGGACATTCGTGCCTGTGAGCAGTCTGGCAATGGACCGCAGCAAACAGGAAGCCACGGCGAAGACCGGCGATCTTCTGACCGAGCGGCAGATGATGGTCGTGGAGGCGCTCTGTCAGGGAATGGCCAACAAACAGATCGCGTATGAACTCGGAATGAGCGAACACACCGTAAAGGTTCATCTTCGCCACATCATGCGCAAGCTCAGGGCCAGAAACAGGACCGAGGTGGCGGTCCTGACCAAGGATTTCTTTGAACGGCCTCATGAGCAGAAGCGGTCGAATACCGAGGACGGACCTCACTAGGAGATCCGCCTTTTCGAATGCACGCTACCAGGTGTCGATGCACGGACGCTTGCGATGCTCCCGCGGCGCCGGCTTTGGCACCGAACGAAGCCCCGCCATAATCCAGGTGCGGGTTTCCGCAGGGTCGATCACATTGTCGATCTCGAACACCGATGCAATCGAGACGGCCTTGCCGTTGGCATAGAGCTCGGCGACCTTGTTCTTGTAATAGGCTTCTCGCTCCGCCGGATCGGCAATCGCCTCCATTTCCTTGCGGAAGCCAAGCCGCACATAGCCCTCCAGCCCCATACCGCCGAATTCACCCGTCGGCCACGCAGCCGTGAAGAACGACGCATGAAATCCGCCGCCGATCATCGATTGCGCGCCAAGACCGTACCCCTTGCGAAGCACGATACCGAACAACGGCACCGTCATGCTTGCGCCGGTCACAAACATACGCGCGACGTGGCGCACGATCGCGGTTTTCTCGGCTTCCGGCCCGACCATGAAGCCCGGCGTGTCGCACAGCGACACGATCGGAATGTCGTAGGCGTCGCATAGCTGCATGAAGCGTGCGGCCTTGTCGCCTGCATTGGCGTCGATGGCGCCACCCAGATGCTTTGGATTGTTGGCGATCAGCCCGAACGGTTTGCCTTCGATGCGAATGAACGCCGTGATCATGCCGACACCGAAATCGCGGCGGATTTCGAGAACGGACCCCTCGTCCGCGATCAGATCGATCACCGAGCGGATGTCATAGACACGCAGCCGGTTCTCCGGAATCGCCCGGCGCAGCAGACGCTGATCCGGAGCCTTCCAGTCCGCAACCGACCCCTGGAAATAAGAAAGATACTTCTGCGCGGCGGCCGTCGCCTCTTCTTCATCCTTGACCAGAATATCGACAACGCCATTCGGCGACTGAAACGAAACCGGCCCGACTTCCGCCGGATGATAAACGCCGAGGCCACCGCCTTCGATCATGGCCGGGCCACCCATGCCGATCGAGGCATTCTCGGTCGCGATAATGACATCACAGCAGCCGAGCATCGCAGCGTTACCCGCGAAACAATAGCCCGAGACAACGCCGACCACCGGCACATGGCCAGACAGGCGCGCGAACTGCACGAAGGACGGGCCATCAAGACCTGTCATGCCGAGCCGGTCGGTATCGCCCGGCCGCCCGCCACCGCCCTCGGCGTAGAACACCAGCGGCACGCGCCACTGCTCGGCGAGGGTCAGCATGCGGTCGATCTTCTTGTGATTCATATGACCTTGGGTGCCAGCCAGCACGGTGTAGTCGTATGAGATCACCATGCACCGGGCATTGTCCTCGCCGACCTTGGCGGCATTGACCGTTGCAACACCGGCAACGAGGCCATCCGCTGGCGTATTCTTGATCAGATCATCGACAGGCCGACGGCGGCGCTGGGCGGCAATCGCCAGCGAGCCATATTCCATGAATGATCCTTCATCGACCAGTTGGGCGATATTCTCGCGCGCGGTCCGCTGATTTGTCTTGCGGCGGCGGTCGACCGACTGCGGCCTGTTCTCGTCGAGCGTATTGCCCTGGCGTGCGAGCATCTCGGCAAGATCCGGGCGAATGTGGTCGAGGTCGATCTCCGCCTCTTCCGTCACGACCTGCTGATCCATCTCCACCGGCTCGATGTAGAGAATGGCTTCGCCCTGCATCAGGGTCGTGCCGTCGCTGACTGCGATGCGGGTGACCTTGCCGCCATGCTGCGCAGTGACCAGATGCTCCATTTTCATGGATTCAATGATCGCAAGCTGCTGACCGGGATGCACCACATCGCCCTCGGCGACAGGAATCGCAACCACCGTGCCCTGCAATGGCGCAGCCACCGCCACCGAGCCTGCAGGCGCAACGCTCACGCTGTCATTGCGCGTTGTGGTCGAGCCAGCGTCGGCACCTACCGATGTAAAGAACAAAGGTGCCGCAGTTTCGCGAGCCGCAGCAACCAGCGCCGCGACATTCGTATCGACAAAGTTTGTGCTGATCTTGTTGGCGACGAAATCCGGATTGGCCAGCATCGCCTGAATGAAAGGAATATTGGTCGCGACGCCCTCGATGCGGAACTCGCGCAGCGTGCGCGCAGCTTTCGTCACAACATCTTGCCAACGAGCGGATGGCGCATGGACGATGACTTTCGCCAATAGTGAGTCAAATGCCGCGCTGGTCTTGTAACCGGCATAACCGAAGGTATCGACACGCACGCCTGGACCTGATGGAGGTTCGAACACGCCAAGCACGCCGCCGGTCGGCTTGGTTGCGCCGCTCTCGTCCATCACTTCCATGTTGATGCGCAATTGCATCGCAAAGCCACGCGGGGTCGGGACAGCGGATTGGGCAAGCCCGAGCGATCCGAGCGTCGCGCCGTCAGCCACCGCAAGCTGCGACTTCACGAGATCGACGCCGAGGACTTCCTCAGTAACGGTGTGCTCGACCTGCAGCCGCGGATTGGCTTCGATGAAGGCGAACGCTCCGTCGCCCTCGCCTGCCTCTCCATCGACCAGAAATTCGAATGTGCCGAGGCTGTCGTAATTGGCGGCTCCTGCGAGCTGCCGTGCAGCCTCGACAATGCGCGCGCGAAGGCCATCGCTCAGCGATGGGCTCGGCGCGACCTCGATCAGCTTCTGATTGCGGCGCTGAATGGTGCATTCGCGCTCCCACAGATGGCTGATCGCTCCGTGTCGGTCGCCGATGATCTGCACCTCGATATGGCGCGCCTTGCGGATCAGCCGCTCGACATAAACGCCGTCGCTGCCGAACGCCGCCTTCGCCTCCGATTGGCATCGCGCATAGGCTTCCTCAAGATCGTCAGCCTTCTCGACCGCGCGCATACCACGGCCGCCGCCACCGGCCATCGCCTTGACCATGACCGCGCCGCCTTTACCGAGCGATGCAAAGAACGCCTTCGCCTCGTCCAGCGATGTCGGGCCGACAGTGCCTTCGATTACCGGCACATTGCAGCGCTTCGCCAGCGCCTTCGCCGCAACCTTGTCACCGAACAGTTCAAGCGCGGCGGGCGACGGACCGACAAAGACAATCCCCTCCTCGGCGCAGCGCAGCGCCAGCACCGCGTTCTCGCTGAGAAAGCCATAACCCGGATGCAGCGCATCGCACCCGCTGGACTTCGCCGCCGCGACCACGCCTTCAATATCAAGATAGGCGCGTGCACCACGCCCCGGAATTTCGCAGGCCTTATCGGCGGCGCGCACATGCAGCGACAGGGCATCGTCTGCCGGATAGATCGCGACCGTGGCGATGCCGGCGTCCGCTGCGGCGCGCGCGATACGAATGGCGATCTCGCCGCGATTGGCGATCAGCAGCTTGCGAAAGGACATAACACTCTCCGTCAGGGAACAACGTCGGTCCGGCGCGAGTGTATGCCTCGCACCGAATGAAAATTCAGCGATCAGATCAGGACGCGTTCAGTTCCTGCTTCTTGACCTTGCCGGTCGCGGTCATCGGCAACGCCTCGATGATCCGCACTTCCGGCACCTTGTACACAGCCATCCGCTCGGCGCACCACGCGCGGATGTCCTCCGGCTTCACCTTGCCAATCACTTCGGGTTTGAGCTGAATGAACGCCACGGGCACCTGCCCCTTGTCGGGATCGTCGCGGCCGACAACGCCGGAGCCCAACACGGCGGGATGCTGGCCGAGCAGCGCTTCGATCTCGGGCGGAAACACGCTCATGCCTTTCACTTTCAGCATTTCCTTGCGGCGGCCGAGGAAGTGAATGAACCCGTCGGTATCGATGCATCCGATATCACCGGTACGCAGCCAGCCATCGACCAGCGACTCAGCTGTTGCTTCCGGCTTGTTCCAGTAGCTCTTGAGTAGCGACGGTGTGCGAACGCGGATTTCGCCTTCGCTTCCCAGCGGCACAAGCTCACCGGTCTGAAAGTCCGTGATCTTGAACTCCGCGCCGGGGACCGGAAGCCCAACAAAGATCGGCTGCGAGATCAGGTCGAAGTCGCCATCCTGAAATCCGGCGGTGAAAGTGTTGGACGTATGGGTTTCGGTCATGCCGTAGGATGCTTCGGTCAGGGTCGTTCCGGTGAGATCCTTCCAGCGTTTGCGGTAATCCGGATTAAGCTTCTTGACGAAGGACACCACACGCACCTGGGTCAGCGACGACAGATCGAACTCCTTGAAGCGCGGATGATCCATCAATTCGACGGCGCCATCCACCGGCATTGCCGTGATGTTCACTTTGTACTTGTCAATGGCCGCGAGCGCGCTGACTGCATCCCTGCGAGCCAG
>CAZQMD010000051.1:0-23140 GCA_964594185.1 uncultured Afipia sp.
GATGATCGGCGTTGCGGCGTTTGTCGTGCCCGGCGCGCTGCCCGACATCGTCGAGCGCACGCAGCTGTTCCGCGCGCCGCTTACAACGTCGCTGCATCGCGCGCGCGGCCTGCCGCGTTCGGCATGGGGGTCGGCCTTCGCCCATGCAGGCCTCGGCATCGCGCTGATCGGGATCGTCTGCGAAACCACATGGAACTCGGAGAGCATCGCCTCGATGCGGCCGAAGGACGTCGTGACCGTCGGCGGCTATCAGGTGCGGCTTGATGACGTGACGCAACAGCAGGGGCCGAACTACCGTGAAGCTGTGTCACACTTCACCGTCATGCTGGACGGCAGGACCATCGGCATTCTGACGCCGTCGAAGCGTAACTTCGCGGCCCGGCAGATGTCGACCACCGAAGCCGCGCTGCTGACGCGCGGCGCGAGCCAGATTTATGTCTCACTCGGTGATGCGCATACCGATGGATCGGTTGCGGTGCGCATCTATCACAAGCCGCTGGTGTTGCTGATCTGGTTCGGTCCGGTGATCATGGCGTTCGGCGGATTGCTGTCGCTGACGGATCGCCGTCTGCGCGTCGGCGCGCCGAAGCCGGCGAAAGCGAACAAGGCATCCGGCGCATTGCAGGCGGCGGAGTAGGGCATGAAATGCATTCTGCCCGCGTTGCTTGCAATCGCGCTCACGCTGATGCCGTCCGTCGCCTTTGCCGTGCAGCCCGACGAGATCATGGCCGATCCGGCACAGGAGGCGCGGGCGCGCAACCTGTCGCGCGAACTGCGTTGCATGGTTTGCCAGAACCAGTCGATCGATGATTCCGATGCGCCGCTGGCGCGCGATCTTCGCCTGCTGGTCCGTGAGCGGATTGCAGCGGGAAATACTGATCAGCAGGTGATGGATTTCCTGGTCGCCCGCTACGGCGAATTCGTGCTGCTCAAACCGCCGGTACAAAGCAGCACGCTTTTGCTGTGGCTGGTTCCTCCGCTGGTATTGGCCGGTGGCGGATTGGCGCTGTGGCTCGGGAATCGCCGCCGCAATCGCGCGGCCGCAAGCGAGGAGGGTGCGTCATTCCAACTCACCCCCGAGGAAGAGGCGCGGCTGGAAAAGCTGATTGCCAGCGAGGAATCGGCGGAAAAGCCGGTTTAGCTGGGCCTTTTCGGGCCTGTTTCGCACCGGCGTTTTCCGCACCGTGAAACCGCCGCTTGCGCCCTGATTTTATTACAAAACATTAATTCCTCCGTCAGAGCGCGGTAAGGCTGCGCGCCCCATCTTCCAGAGCACAGGTGCACACATGCACCGCGAGATTCGCACTCCGTTTCGCCGCTTGTCCTCTTGGAGATTATTCATGACTGACCGCCCCACCGATCTTTCCAAACTGCCGTCCTACGTTGCTCCACGCCGCTCCATTTTTTCCGCGCGCAAGTTCGCGCTGATGGCGTCGGTCGTCGCGGGTCTTGGCGTTGCCGCCTACGGACTCACGCCGTCGAATAATTTCGATCTGCTCACCACGACCGCGCATGCGCAGGTCAACAAGGAAGTTCGTCAGGTTCAGCAGCCGATCGGCTTTGCCGACATCGTCGAGCGCGTGAAGCCGTCGGTGGTTTCGGTGCGCGTCAAGATCGCCGAGAAGGCAGCGACCACCGGCGAAAGCGCGAGCCCGGAAGATAATCCGTTCCCGCCGAACTCGCCGATGGAGCGTTTCTTCCGCCGCTTCGGCGGTCCGGATGGATTCCCCGGCGGCCGTGGCGGCCGCGGTGGACGCGGTGGTGGCCAGATGACCGGGCAGGGCTCGGGCTTCTTCATCTCGGCTGACGGTTTTGCCGTGACCAACAATCACGTGGTCGATGGTGCCGACAAGGTCGAAGTCACCGCAGACGACGGCAAGGTTCACACCGCGAAGGTGATCGGCACCGATCCGCGCACCGATCTGGCGCTGATCAAGGTCGATGGCGTCAGCAACATGCCGTTCGCGAAGCTCTCGGACGGTCAGCCGCGTATCGGCGACTGGGTGTTGGCTGTCGGCAATCCGTTCGGCCTCGGCGGCACTGTGACCGCAGGCATCGTGTCGGCTCGCGGCCGTGACATCGGTAATGGTCCGTATGACGATTTCATCCAGATCGACGCGCCGGTGAACAAGGGCAACTCGGGTGGCCCGACCTTCAACACCGAAGGCGATGTGGTCGGCGTGAACACTGCGATCTACTCGCCGTCGGGCGGCAGCGTCGGCATTGCCTTCGCGATTCCGGCTTCGACCGTGAAGAGCGTTGTGCAGCAGCTCAAGGACAAGGGCACGGTCAGCCGCGGCTGGATCGGTGTCCAGATCCAGCAGGTGACGCCTGAGATCGCCGACAGCCTCGGCTTGAAGAAGCCGGAAGGCGCGCTGGTTGCCGAGCCTCAGACCAATGGTCCGGCCGCGAAGGCGGGCGTTGAATCGGGTGACGTGATCACGCGGGTCAACGATCAGCCGGTCAAGGATGCGCGCGAACTCGCTCGCACCATCGGCGGCATGGCCCCCGGCCAGACGGTCAAGCTGGTCGTGGTCCACAAGGGCCAGGACAAGATCCTCAGCATGACGCTCGGCGAATTGCCGAACGCCAAGGCTGCGAATGCCGACACCGACCAGAAGGACAGCGGCAAGTCGACCCGCGGCAACGTCACCGTGCCGAACCTCGGTCTGACGCTGGCTCCGGCGAACAGCGTCGCCGGCGCGGGCAAGGAAGGCGTGGTCGTGACCGACGTCGATCCGAACAGCCCGTCGGCTGAGCGCGGCTTCAAGGAAGGCGACGTCATTCTCGAAGTCGCGGGCAAGCTGGTGTCGAACCCGGCTGAAGTCCGCGATGCGATCACCACCGCGCGCAACGAGAACAAGAACAGCGTTCTGGTTCGCGTGAAGTCCGGAGAGTCATCGCGCTTCGTCGCGATGCCGGTCGCCAAAGGCTAACATCCGCGCAAGCGGGTGAGGAATGGGGAGTTGTCGCCGGCTAATAGCCCCCGCCGACGGCTCCTTCCCGGGGGCGGGCCAAAAGCCCGTCCCTTGAATTCAGGCATGAGGCTGTTTCGGCCTTATGCGGGAATGCTTTCGATGGAAAACGCCCCCCTCCGTCGAAAGCGGCGCGATCGCACTCCAGTCGGTCGTGCAATGCGGGCGGCGAAGTCCCCCAGCTTCGCCGCCCGTTCTCTTGTCGGGGGCTGGCAGCCGCGGGCACGTCATTCGCTGCCTTGCAAGAGGACGATCATCGCGCCATGGTGACACAAAGCTCCGCTGCCCAGATCCAGACAGAATCGAAAATGCGACTGCTCATCGTTGAAGACGACCGCGAGTCGGCGGACTATCTCGTGAAGGCATTTCGCGAGGTCGGCCATATTGCCGACCACGCCAGCGACGGCGAGGAAGGTCTCTCGCTCGCTGAGTCCGGCGATTACGACGTGCTCGTGATCGACCGCATGCTGCCCAAGCGCGACGGGCTGTCGATCATCGGCACCCTGCGGGCTAAGGGCAATCATACACCGGCGCTGATCCTGTCCGCGCTCGGTCAGGTCGATGACCGCATCAAGGGTCTTCGCGCGGGCGGCGACGATTATCTGCCGAAACCTTATTCATTCGCTGAATTGCTTGCGCGCGTCGAAGTTCTATCGCGCCGTCATGGCGGTCCCTCTGAGGAGACGACGTATCGCGTCGGCGATCTCGAACTCGACCGGCTCTCGCATCAGGTCAAGCGCGGCGCGACCGAGATCACGCTGCAGCCGCGCGAGTTCCGGCTGCTGGAATATTTGATGAAACACGCCGGGCAGGTCGTGACCCGCACCATGCTGCTCGAGAATGTCTGGGATTATCACTTCGATCCGCAGACCAACGTCATCGACGTGCACATTTCGCGGCTGCGCTCGAAGATCGACAAGGGACAGGACAAGCCGCTGCTGCACACCATTCGCGGTGCCGGATACATGATCCGTGACGGCATTCGGTAAACTGATCCGCACCACAGCGTTCCGGTTGACGCTGGTCTATCTGTTCCTCTTCGCGCTGTTCGCCGCGTCGCTGCTGGGCTATTTCGCCTGGAACACCCGGCGCATGATCACCGAGCAGATCACCGACACCGTCAATTCCGAACTGACCGAGCTGACCGAGCAATACACCAAGGGCGGTCTGCGCGGGCTTGTCGCTGCTGTCGAGGGCCGCGCGCTGCGTCCGGGCGCCAATCTTTATCTCGTCACCACGCCGCAGGGGCAGGGCGTTGCCGGCAACGTCGCTTCGCTCGAACCGGGCGTGATGGATCATCCCGGCTGGGCCGAGACGTTTTACAAGCGGCTTGAGGAGACCGACACCAAAAGTCACTTCGCACTGGTGAAGGTGTCGCAACTGTCCGGCGGTTTCCGGATTCTGGTCGGACGGGATCTTGAAGAACGGCGGCGGCTGTTCGGTATTGTCGCCAAGGCGGCGCAGTGGTCGGTCTTGATCGTGGTCGTGCTCGGCCTCGGCGGCGGCGTGTTCGTCGCACGGCGCGTGCTGCGCCGGATCGATGCCATGACCGGCACGACGCAGCGGATCATGGCGGGCGACCTGTCCGGGCGATTGCCGGTGGGCCGCAGCGGCGACGAGATCGACCGGCTCGCGGAGAATCTCAACGCCATGCTGGAGCGGATCGAGGCGCTGATGGCGGGCCTCAAGGAAGTCTCCGACAACATCGCCCATGATCTCAAGACGCCGCTGACGCGCTTGCGCAACCGCGCCGAAGAGGCGCTCGCCAAATCCAGCAATGAGGGCGAGTACCGCGCCGCGCTGGAGCGGACCATCGACGAGTCCGACGGCCTGATCCGCACCTTCAATGCGTTGCTGATGATCGCGCGCGCGGAATCCGGTCAGGCCCGCGACAACATGACCGACTTCGACGCCGCCGAGGTCGCCCACGGCATCCATGAGCTTTATGAACCGCTGGCCGAAGACAAGGGCCTCACGCTGGAGGTCAAGGCGGATGCTGCGGCCATTCATGGCAACCGCGAACTCATCAGCCAGGCGCTGGCCAATCTGGTCGAGAACGCCATCAAGTACGGCCAGCCGGTGGCTCCGCATCCGGGTGGCGGGGCCAAATCGCCCGATATCCTGATCGAAGCGCATCGGGACGGGGACAATGTTTGTCTCAGTGTCACAGACCACGGGCCCGGTATCCCGGAGGCCGACCGCCAGCGGGCGGTCGAGCGGTTTGTCCGCCTGGAGGCCAGCCGGACCCAGCCCGGATCGGGGCTCGGTTTGAGTCTGGCATCGGCGGTCGCGACGTTGCATGGTGGCGACCTGCGACTCGCGGACAGCCAGCCGGGGCTGCGCGTGACGCTTGTGATCCCGAGCCGGGGCGGGGAACAAAAGGCAGTATGAGTTCAGCTGAGAGGGGCGGTACGGACCGGCCCCCCCTGGCGGCCCGTTTCGTGGCCGGGCCGAAACTGTTTGCTCCCGAAGACGCCGGCCGGCGGCTTGCGGACTGGCTGGGCGATATTCCGCCCGAGGCCGCCGCGGCGCTGAAAGACATGTCCGGCGCGTTCCCGCAAGCGAAGGCGATCCTTGAGGGTGTCGCGGAAGCCTCTCCCTATCTGTTCGACCTGATGCGCGCCGACGCAGGCCGCGCCGTGCGCCTGCTGCAGTCCGATCCCGATCATCATCTCGCGGCGCTGATCGAAAAGGCCGTGGCTGAGGTTGCGGCCGCATCCGATGAAGCTGAAGTCATGTCGGCGCTGCGGCGGATGAAATCCGAAGCGGCGCTGTTGATCGCGCTGTGCGACATCGGCGGCGTCTGGCCGGTGATGCGGGTGACGCGCGGGCTGACAGACATTGCTGTCACCTCCGTCCAGTGCGCCATCCGTTTCCTGCTCAAACAGGAAGCGGCGCGGGGACGGCTGTTGCCGCCGGATGCCGAACATCCGGAAGTCGGCAGCGGCCTCGTTGTTCTTGCCATGGGCAAGATGGGCGCAGGCGAACTGAATTACTCCAGCGACATCGACCTGATCGTGTTCTACGAACTGGAAGCGCCGACGCTGGCAGAAGGCATCGAGCCGTCGCCGTTCTTCGTCAAGGTCGCGCAAGGCCTCTCGCGGCTGCTGCAATCGCGCACCGTCGATGGATATGTGTTCCGCGTCGATCTGCGGCTGAGGCCCGATCCGGCTTCGACGCCGGTGGCGATCTCGATTGCGGCTGCGCTTCATTATTACGAACGCGAGGGCCGAACCTGGGAACGGGCTGCGATGATCAAGGCGCTGCCATGCGCGGGCGACCTGAAGGCCGGCGAGGGGTTGCTTGGCGAAATCGCGCCGTTCGTCTGGCGCAAGCATCTCGATTTCGCCGCGCTCGCCGACGTGCACGACATGAAGCGGCAGATGCAGACGTTCCGGGGCCAGAACGAGATTTCCGTCGAGGGCCACAATGTCAAGGTCGGCCGCGGCGGTATCCGCGAGATCGAGTTTTTCGCGCAGACCCAGCAATTGATCGCAGGCGGGCGGCATCCCGAATTGAGGGTGCGTCCGACGCTGGAGGCCCTGAACATTCTCGCCGCCAGCAACTGGATCACGCCCGAAGCGCGCGACGAACTGACGGTAGCTTACGACTTCCTGCGCCGGGTCGAGCATCGTCTGCAGATGGTTGCCGATGAGCAGACACATTCCCTGCCGGAGGACGTTGAGGCGGTGGAGCGCTTTGCGCGCTTCTTCGGCTACGATGATCGCGCCTCATTTGCCAAGGATTTGCTGGCGCATCTCAACTGCGTGCAAAACCGCTACAGCCGCTTGTTCGAAGACGATCCCACCGGCACGGCGAAGCTGCCTGACGTCGATTACGGCAAGGGGCCTGATGATAACCGCCTGCTGGAGCATCTGCTCAATCTCGGATTCAAGAAGCCGAAGATGGTGGCGGAAACCATCCTGCGCTGGCTGAGCGGCGAGTATCGCGTGTTCCGCGTCGAGGCGACGCATCAGGCGTTCAAGGAATTTGTGCCGGACCTGATCCGTGGCCTGTCGCGCGCAGAAGAACCGGACGACGCCGTGATGGCGTTCGATCGTTTCCTGCAAGCTCTGCAGCGGGGTGGCCGCCTGATCTCACTGCTGAGCCAGAACAAGGATCTTGTGGCGCTGGTCGCGCTGGTTCTCGGCGCCGCGCCGCGCCTGAGCGACATGCTGGCGCGGCAGCCGCAGATCATGGACGGCCTGATCGATCCGCGTTTCTTCGGCGCGATGCCCGATCAGGATGAATTGTCTGCACGTCTTGCGGCCACGCTGGCCGACGCAAATTCCTACGAGGAGTTTCTGGATCGTCTGCGGCTGTTCGGGCAGGAGAGCCTGTTCCTGATCGGCACGCGCATTCTCTCCGGCACCGTCTCCGCGCAGCATGCCAGCGTCGCCTTCGCCGATGTGGCGGAAGGCATCGCGCATACGGTGCACGGCCTTGTCATGGATCAGTTCGCCGAACAGCACGGCCGGATCAAGGATCAGGAAACCGCCATTGTGGCGATGGGCAAGCTCGGCAGCCGCGAGATGACCGCGTCGTCCGATCTCGATCTCATTCTGATCTACGACTTCGATCATGAAGCCCCGGATTCGGACGGCGCGCGATCGCTGCACGGCTCGCAATATTTCGCGCGGCTGACCCAGCGTCTCATCAGCGCCTTTACGACCCGTACCAACTACGGCGTGCTCTACGAGGTCGATATGCGGCTGAGGCCCTCGGGCCGCGCCGGTCCGCTGGCCTCGCGTATCGACTCCTTTGCCGAATATCAGGAGCACGAAGCCTGGACATGGGAGCATATGGCGTTGACCCGCGCGCGCGTGATCTCGGCATCACCGGCCTTTCAGGCGCGGATCGAGGCCGTCATCCGCGAGGTGCTCACACGCAAGCGCGAGATCGGCATCATCGCCAACGATGTGCTCGAAATGCGCCGCGCCATTGCCGAGGAGAAGGGCGAGAGCGATATCTGGGATATCAAGAACGCCGCTGGCGGCGTGGTCGATATCGAGTTCATCGCGCAATATCTGCAGTTGATCCACGCCGCAGCAAAGCCGGATATTCTCGATGTCAGCACGGTGCAGGTGCTGGACAATGCGGCGCGGCTTGGGCTGCTGTCGCAGTCCGACGCCGATACGCTTCGCGCGGCGTCACGGCTTTATCACGACCTGACCCAGATCATTCGCTTGTGCGTGACCGAGAAGTTCAAGCCGGAAACAGCTGGGGAGGATCTGCTGCGGGTGCTGACGCGGGCTGGCGACGCGCCCGACTTCTCGTCGCTTGAGGCGCGTGTCCGGGAGACACAGAACGACGTGCGCGAGGTTTTCCTGCGGCTGCTGGAGGGGGCGCCCCGGCAATAAGGCTCGGAGCGAGTTGTTCGCCGTGTCCGCCCGGCACCATCACGCAGACGATGGTGCCGACGCCCAGCCTTGAACGCAGCTTCATCGAGCCGCCGTGCAGGTTGGCGAGCGACTTGGCGATGGCAAGCCCAAGGCCCGAGCCGTGATAGCTTTTGGTGAGCTGGCTCTCGACCTGTTCGAATGGCCGTCCGAGCTTGGCCAGCGACTGTGGTGCAATGCCGATGCCGCTGTCCGTGATGGTCAGCATCACCGAGCCATTCAGGACCCGGCTGCGCACGGTGACCTTGCCGCCATCGGGCGTGAACTTCACGGCGTTCGACAACAGGTTCACCGCGATCTGCTTCATGGCGCGGCGGTCCGCGACGATCGGGATCGCGCCGCGAATGTCAGCGGTGACTGTCAGGTTTTTGTTCTCGGCACGGCCCGAGACGACGCGGAGGGACTCGGTGAGGGTCTGGGCGAGATCGAGCGGCTCGTAGTCGAGCTTCATGCGTCCGGCTTCGATCTTCGACATGTCGAGGATGTCGTTGATCACGTCCAGCAGGTAATTTCCGCTGGTCATGATGTCGTGGCAGTATTCCTGATATTTTTCGGAGCCGAGCGCGCCGAACATTCCGCTGCCCATCACTTCCGAGAAACCGATAATCGCGTTGAGCGGGGTGCGCAGCTCGTGGCTCATGTTGGCGAGGAATTTCGACTTGGTCTGGTTGGCTTCCTCGGCGCGGTTTTTCTCGTCGGCGTATTTCTGTGCAAGTTCGGCGAGCAGTTGGGCCTGACGTTCCAGTTCGACCTGCGATCGTTTGAGATCGATCACGTTCGCGGTGAGGCGAAGGTCGTTGTCGACCAGTTTCTGTTCGTGCAGCTTGATCTGGGTGATGTCGGTGCCGACCGACACGTAGCCGCCGTCCTTGGTGCGGCGTTCGCTGATGTTGAGCCAGCTTCCGTCTTCGAGCTGCGCTTCGAAGGTGCGCGCGCCGGGCTCGACCGAATTCGGAAGCCGGCTGCGGATTTCCGGCATGCTGCCGACCTTGATGACGGTCTCGTAGGGCGTGCCGGGCTTGACGGCGGTGTCGGGGAGCTTGTGCAGGCGTTTGAAGTGCGAATTGCAGAGAACGAGCCGGTTGTCGGCGTCCCACAGCACGAACGCTTCCGGGATGGTCTCGATGGCGTCGCGCAGCCGCAGATCGGCTTCCGCGCTGCGCTCCGCGAGGCTCTTCTGCTCGGTCATATCGACGGCAATGCCGATCAGATGCGCGCCGCTGCCGTTCTGTCCCTGGCTGAGTTCGCAACGGACCCGCAGCCAGATCCAGTGACCGTTGGCATGGCGCATCCGGAAGGTCTGGTCGATATGGTCGAGCTTGCCGGAAACGAGCTGGTCGGCGATGTGGAACAGGTCGATGTCCTCGGACATCACCAGCGCGTTGACTTCGCCGAAGGTGAGGAGGTCGCTGCGGCTTTCCAGTCCGAGCAGTTCGAACATCGACTGCGACCAGAAGATGCGGCCGCGCGACAGGTCCCAATCCCACAGCCCGCAACGGCCGCGGTTCAGCGCCGTGTCGATCCGCGAGCGCACCGCGTCGTTAATGAGGTCGCCTTCACGCGCGCGGGTCGATTGCCAGTGAAAGGCGAAGCCGAGGATCAGCACCACAAAGCCGGTGGTCGCCGACAGTGTGATCTGCAGCGCCGCGTCGGAGCGCCACGGCGATTCCGTCTGCTCCTGAACCACGATGACCTGGCCCGGCAGCGACTTCACCATGCGCTGGGTGGCGAGGGCGCGGGGGCCGCCCGGCAGATCGACTTCGATGACATTGGTCTGGCCGAGAGAGCCAAGTTGGGTCGTGGCGCTCAGGACATCGAGGATGCGGCTTGCATTATCGACCGGCGCATCGACGGGGGCGTGCGCGAGAATATGCTGCTCGGGATCGATCACAATGATGTGGCGCCCCGTGGCGTCACCCCAGGAGGGAATCATCCGGGGCAATAGGAACTGAAGCCGCTCAGCCGAAACCGCGCGATCCTGGCGGGCAGAGTTCGTGTGGTCGATGCGTTCCGCGAGCAGGTCCGCCAGCGCTGAGAGATCGCGCTTCATCGACGCGCGCTTCTGCCGGGTCTGGTCGATGACCTGAACGAAGGCGCCGATGCAGATGGTGATCAGGAAGGCGATGATCAGGGTGGGAACGGCGCGCCGCAACGCTGGCTCCGCAATCAGCAGCCGGTGATAAGCCGGCTTCGCGATCGACTGTGCCATTCCTTTGATAGAATCGGATTGGACACACGTGGTCGCTGCGTGCGAACGCGCCATTCCTTGCCCCTCGAAGTCTAGTATCTGCACCCCGTTCGGGAGGTTTTCCCCAACCCTCCGAATCATTGCGATTTGAATCCACTTTTCGCAGCGTGTCGAGAGTCAACGAATCGTTAATGCGAAATAAATGTTGTCCCAAGGAAGTTTTGACTCGTTTTTGCGCGTGACGCTGAGTCCGAAACGAGAACGTGGTGTGTTCAACAAACTGCACATGAATTTTCCGGTCGTCCCATGCTGGATGTCGACTATGCGATGGAGTCGCGAACGCCCGGGCCCAGCGCTACCGATGACGCTCTTTAAATGCGCGCGCTGCGGGATACCGGAGTCGCCGAATTGCAGACAAAAGCCTGCATTTTGATAAGGCGCCCCTCATCAAATTCTGTCACAGCTTCATCATCGGATTCGCAAGGGCTAGCTTGCGGGCGGCGTTACCAAGGCGAGAGCGGAGAGACAATGGTTCTGCGGATAGCCATTCTGCTGATCATGTGGTTGTCGGTCTTGCCGTTCGCGCAGGCGCAGGATGCAACGTCGGCTGTCCCGCCGCGCCAGCTCGTGGTCGGCGTCAAGGATGCGCCGCCTTTTGCGCTGAAGGGCGCTGACGGCACATGGTCGGGTCTCAGCATCGAGCTTTGGCGTCAGGTCGCGAAGGCGCAGAATCTGAGTTACCGTTTCGTCGAAGCCAAGGATATGCCCGAGCTGATCGAGGATACCGCGGCAGGAAAATTCGACGTTGCAGTCGGCGCGATCACGGTCACTGTGGACCGCGAAAAGATTCTCGATTTCACCCAGGCCTATTACACGACAGGAACAGGCATCGCTGTCCCGATCGTCAGTGTGATGAACTGGGGCACGCTGCGCCGGGCGCTGACATCGTTCAACTTCCTGCAGGCGATTGTCGCGTTGATCGGGCTGACGCTGGGCGCCGGGATTCTGGTGTGGCTGCTGGAGCGGCGGCAGAACGAATATTTCGGCGGCAGCGTCACCAAAGGCATCAGCTCCAGCGTGTGGTGGTCGACACTGGCCATGACGCAGCGCTCGTCGGCAGAGAAGGGGCCGCAAACCATTCTGGGCCGGCTCGTTGCGACGATCTGGCTTGTGGTGTCGGTGATCACGATTGCGGTGTTTACCGCCGGTGTCACATCGGTGCTGACCACATCGCAAATCCAGGGCACGATTGCGGGCGTTTCCGATCTGGCATCTGTGCGTGTCGGAACAGTCAAGGGGACGTCGTCGGAGGGCGATCTGATCCGGCGCAAGGTCAAGTTTCAGCCCTACGAGACTCTGACTGATGGATTGAAGGCGCTGCGCGCCGGACGTCTGGATGCGTTTGTCTATGACAAGCCGCTGCTGACATGGGCCATCCGGCAGGGCTTCGCGTCGCGGCTCAAGGTGCTCGATGTTTCCATCGAACCGCAGAGCTACGCATTCGCGCTGTCGCCGGACAGTCCGCTGCGCAAGCCGTTGTCGATCGAAATGCTTCACACCATTCAGAGCGACGAATGGACCGAGGCGCGCGTGCGCTATCTCGGAGAGGAATCGCTGAGCTTGCGTTGATCCCGCGCGAAGGGACGTTCACGCGGATGTGTAGCTATTTGGCCTGTTTTGCCGCGCGGTGCATATGCCGCATGCAGCACTGCCAGTGCAGACCGAAGCTCCTTCAGGTTAGATAAGCAAATCATACCTCCCGCGAGCCGCCTTCAGGACCCTTCGCATGGACGCAATTTCGGCGAAGCCGGCTCCCGTGACAGATGGTCTTCCGCCGGAAACCCGGCGGTGGGCGATTCTGGCGATCTTTACGGCGCTGGCGATGGCCGCGCTCGATACCGCCATCGCCAATATCGCGCTCCCGGCCATTGCTGCCGATCTCAACACGACGCCCGCCGATGTGATCTGGGTGGTGAATGTCTATCAGATCGCCATGGTCGCGACGTTGCTGCCGCTGGCCGCGCTCGGCGAGATCGTCGGCCATCAGCGGATCTATCTGTGGGGCTTGCTGCTGTTCACGGTTGCGTCGCTCGCCTGCGCACTGGCGTGGTCGCTGCCGTCATTGCTGATCGCCCGCGTCTTGCAGGGTTTGGGCGCAGCGGGAGTCATGAGCGTCAACACGGCGCTGGTCCGTTTCGTCTATCCGTCAAAACTTCATGGCCGCGGCTTCGGCAACAATGCGCTGGTGGTCGCGACGGCGTTCACGCTCGGCCCGGCGCTCGCGTCCGGCATTCTGGCGGTGGCCTCGTGGCCCTGGCTGTTTGCGATCAATATTCCGTTCGGCGTGGCGGCGATGCTGATCGGCATGAAGACGATACCGCGGACGCCGCGCGCGGCCCATTCCTTCGATATTCCCGGCGCGTTGCTGACATCGATCAGCCTCTGTCTTTTCATCGTGGGCATCGGCAGCGCCGCGCACGGGACATCCGCTGCCGTTGTTGCTGTCGAGCTTGTGGGCGCCGTGATTTTCGGGGCGTGGCTTGTCCGCAGGCAGGCGGGGCACCCCGCCCCGATGCTGCCGATGGACCTGTTTCGCCGGCCGATGTTCTCCCTCTCAGTTGCCACGGCGATATGTTCGTTTGCCGTGCAGGGCCTCGCATTCGTGTCGCTGCCGTTCTACTTCGAGGATGTGCTGCACCGGACCCAGGTCGAGACCGGATTCTTCATGACGCCATGGTCGATCGTCGTGGCTATCATGGCCCCGATCGCGGGGCGGCTATCGGATCGTCATTCCGCAGGGATGCTGGGCGGATTGGGACTTCTGTTGCTTGCAGTCGGCATGGCGCTGCTCGCGATGCTGCCGCCGTCGCCGAGCGTGCTCGACATTGTCTGGCGCATGGCGATCTGTGGCTGCGGCTTTGGTTTCTTTCAGGCCCCGAATATGAAGGCCATCATGAGCAGTGCGCCGGCAGGGCGCAGCGGCGGCGCGAGCGGCATCGTTGCCACTGCACGCCTGATCGGTCAGACCACGGGCGCGGCGCTGGCGGCGCTTTGCTTTGGGCTTGCCGGGCATGACGGCGCGACATGGGCGCTTGCGCTGGGAGCGGCATTCGGTGCGCTCGGCTGCGTCTTGAGTTTCCTCCGCCTCACGGTGCGTTGACGCTCCGGGTTTTCCGTCCTACCGATTGTTCAAAGAGCAATTGTAAGGGGAAATGCCAGTGTCAGATCAGCCGGTGCTTCTGAAAGTCGATGGGCCGATTACCCGCATCGTCTTCAACCGTCCCAAAGTCCTGAACGCCTTGAGCGTCGCTGCCGCCGATGCATTCCTTGCGGCCTGTAAAAGCGTCGCGGCCGATTCCGGAAATCGCGTTGTCATTATCGCGGGTGAGGGCCGGGCCTTCATGGCAGGTGGCGACATCTCAGCATTCGAGGGACCGGCGGACGAAGTGCGCGTGCGGGTGCCGACCATCATGGAGCCGCTGCATGAAGGTCTCGAAATTCTGGCCGGGTTGCCGCAGCCGGTGATCGCGAGCCTGCAGGGCGCAGTCGCCGGCGCGGGGATGAGCATTGCTCTGTCGACGGATCTCGCCATTGCGGCGGACAATGCGATTTTCACGCTGGCTTATGCCAAGCTCGGCACCAGTCCTGACGGATCTTCGTCATGGACTCTGCCGCGGCTTGTCGGCCTGCGCAAGGCGATGGAAATCGCGCTGCTGTCGGATGTCTACGATGCGCAGGAAGCGCTTCGTCTCGGTCTGGTCAACCGCGTGGTGCCGGCCGCCGATCTTGCCAGCGAGACCGACAAGCTGGCGCGGCGTCTCGCCGATGGTCCGACCTTCGCATTCGGACAGACCAAGGCGCTGTTGCGCGGATCGCTCGACAACTCCCTGCATGATCAACTCGCCGCCGAAGCAAAGGGCTTTGGCGCGTGCATCGGCACTGCGGATTTCGCGGAGGGCGTCGGCGCGTTCCTCAACAAGCGGCAGCCGACTTTCAAAGGCAAATAGTTTTTGGTTCGGTCGAACGGCAGTCGTCGCCTGACAGCTATGCCGCCGGTGAGGCCGCCGCGGTAGATTTCTGCGGCGAGCCGATCAGCAGTTTCGTTAGCCAGCGGCGGCTGGGGTTTTCGACCGTGACGAAAGATATGCGTCCGATGGCGAACACCAGCAAGGAAATTGCCGCCACCAACAGAAGCTGTGACGTGAGGCCGATGGTCTTCGAGACCTGCGAGATCAGGATCATTCCGACCGCGTAATGATAGAGGTAGATCGAGTAGCTGCACTCGCCGATCCAGACGAGGGGACGGACCTCGAGGAGGCTGACCGCTGACGGCTTTGTCGATAGCAGCCAGAACAAGGCCAGAAACGACAATCCGGCGGCGCTGGCGAGAATAGGGTCGCGGCCGATCATTGCGTAGTTGGTGCTGACCCGTGCCATCAGCACGTACATGACAGCAAGCATGATCAATGCTGCGCCTTTGGCGAGGCGCTCCTTGTACAGTTCATAGAACACCGCGCCGGCGGCAAACCATGGCATGTAATCCGGAATGAACAGCGCATCGTAGACGCCGTTATATCCCGGCATCGCACGCCGCAGCAGCGCTCGAGTGATGTAAATGATGACTGTGAGGATCACGAGGTTGCGCGCGAGTTTGTCGCGGGGAAGCAGCCAGAACAGGATCGCAGCGATCATGTAAAATCTGATTTCGACCACCAGCGACCAGTAGACGCCGGTGACGAAATCCACTTTCGGAAAAAGACCGGACCATAATGCAGTCGGCGTCAGCGTCAGCGAAGGCAGGAAGTTCGGCCAGAACTGCCGGCGGGTGAGGGCGAACGGCGAGTCCGACCAGTTCAGCAGAAAGAACGTGAGAACGGCCGAGACGATCAGTGCGGGCCAGATGCGGACAAACCTGCGGATTGCGAAATCGATCACCGATCGCGACGACTCCAGCGTCATCGCGATTACGAAGCCCGAGATGATGAAGAACAGTTCGACGCCCATGTAGCCATACTTGAAGACGAGGACATTGCTGAATGTCTCGCCGTAAGGGTACAGGGTCGATTTGTAGTAGAATGACTCGAGATGATAGAAATAATGGAAGCCCATCACCAGCAGGATGGCAACTCCGCGCAAACCGTCGAGGGCGTGGAGGCGATGGCTGGCCATGGCTTTCTGCGTCTCCGATCGGCGGCGGATAATATATCCCGTCCGATCGATTTTCTTTATGCCGGCCGCTTTGTCAATTTGTAGCCGGTTAGCTCGCTTGCGCGACGGTTTCCGGCTTTGTTCGTGTTTCAGATTGTGACAGCGCGCGAAGGTTCAGGGATTCTCCGCGCATTTGGGAGAGCGTTTCCAGCGCCCGGTCGCGGTCCTCTTCCAGCAGCTTGCTATGGCTTGCGACCGCAGCGTCCGGGTCCCGTCGCTTGATGGATTCGAGTGTCGATGTCAGCAGGTCTGTCGCCAGCCGGCGCAGTTCACGCGTCTGATAGTCGAGCGGGTTTTTCCAGATCGTTGTCCAGACGGTATGGTTGGCGAGGTCGGTGAGCAGTTCGACGAGAAGCTCGTTGCCGGAGCCGCGCGCGACAGTCTTGACCGCGCGCGTGGTGACCCGCGCGAACGCCATCGGATCACCGTCCTCGACCATTGCCTCCAGCTCCGCACAGCGCCGCGCGAGCGTCTCGACATAGCTTTCGATCGGGGCGGTGGCCATCGCGCGAACCGCGAGCAATGACAGCGCCATGCGGACGTTGAACAGATCGGCGATCGATTTCAGGGAAAGAGGCCGCACATACGCGCCGCGGCGCGGCAGCAACTCGACAAGACGACGGCGCTCCAGAATCCGGAGTGCTTCGCGGATCGGGCCGCGGCTGACCCCGAAGTCCTGCGCAAGGTCGAGTTCGACCAGACGATCGCCCGCCTTGCGCCGGCCAGCGACGATTTCCGCGCCGAGTTCGTCGGCAACCTGATCCGGGATCGTTCGCGCTGCGAACTTTCGCTCGGCATCATCGTCGCCAGCGGTCAGGGACCTTCGAAGGACTGCTGCCATGACTTCATTCTCTATCGGGGGTTCGCATATCGAACCGCTGAAAGTCATTCTATCGTCAAAAGTCAATTGTTGACAATCGACAAATGATGATCTTTGATCCCGGCACATCACCCGCGCGGCAGGTTTCGTCGCTTTTCGCGGGGAAACCGCTTGCCCAAAGCTGGACAAACCGGCGCGGGCGCAAAAGGCGGACGATGGACATCCGGCAAAGACCGGTCAGGCAGGGAAGGAACGAGCGATGAATGCGCCGCGTGTGACATTGGCCCCTGTGCTTCCGGTGACCGGGACGGTCTGCCGTGGCGGCTTTCTGAAGCGCACGCCGGCTTCGAAATTTCGCTCTGCTCAGCCTTGCGTTTGATCGCGCGATGGATCTGTCGGAATCCATAGCCACGGCCGCACGCGCACCATCTGTGTCGCGGCTGCTCGATGTGCGCGGTCTTTCGCTGTCGTTCGCGACGGGCGAGGGTGAACTGCCGATCACCAGGAACGTCAGTTTCTCGATCCGTCCGGGCGAGCGTGTCGGAATCGTCGGCGAGAGCGGCTGCGGCAAGACGGTGACGGGCCTTTCGCTGCTTCGGCTGTTGCCGCCGCAATCCGCGCGCGTGAAGGGTGAAGTCCTGTTTGAAGGCACCGATCTGGCGGGGCTTTCGCCGCGGCAAATGCGCGCCGTGCGCGGCCGCGACATTGCGATGATCTTTCAGGAGCCGATGAGCGCGCTCGATCCCGTCTTCACGGTCGGCGATCAGATCAGCGAAGCCTATCGGGCGCATTTTCCGGCGAGCCGCGCCGAGGGACGTCAGCGTGCCATTGCTGCGCTTGCGGAAGTCGGCATTCCCGCGCCTGAGCGGCGTTGCGATGAATATCCGCATCAGTTGTCGGGCGGGATGCGCCAGCGCGTGATGATCGCGATGGCGCTGATCTGCAAGCCGAAGCTTTTGATCGCGGACGAGCCGACAACTGCGCTCGACGTGACGGTGCAGGCCCAGATCACCGATCTGCTGCGCTCATTGAGCGAGCGCACCGGCACTGCGCTGATCTTCATCACCCACGATCTCGGCGTGGTCGCTGAAGTCTGCACCCGCATGATCACGATGTATGCCGGGGAAGTTGTCGAAGACGCGCCGGTTGATGACGCGCTGCTGCGGCCGCGCCATCCTTACACATCGGGCCTTCTGCGATCCTTGCCGGGACTTAGCCAGCGCCGCGGCGTGCTGCCGTCAATTCCCGGCCGTGTCCCTTCGCCGAACGGCATGCCGGCCGGTTGTCGTTTCCGTCCGCGTTGCATGCATGCGGTGGCTGGTTGTGAGCGCGAGCAGCCGATGATCGAGGTGGATGCGGGACGTCTGGCCCGCTGCTGGCGTGCGCCGGAGCTCAATCTACCGGGGGCGGTGAACTGATGGCCGAGACAGGCTCCGCAGTGAAAGACATTCTATCGGTGCGCGATCTGCGGATTCTTTTTCCGACGCGCGACAGCCGCGACACCGTGAAGGCGATTGACGGCATGAACTTCGCGGTTCGTGCCGGCGAAACCTTCGGCGTGATCGGCGAGTCCGGTTCGGGCAAGACGACGCTGGGCCGGGCACTGGTATCGCTGATCGCGCCGACGCACGGCCAGATTCTGCATGACGGTACGGACCCCGCGTCCCTCGGGACCGGTGCGTTTCGAAAACACCGCCGCGACTATCAGATCATTTTTCAGGACCCCAACGCGGCGCTCAATCCGCGCATGACCATCATCGACAGCGTGATCGAGCCGCTGGAGGTGATGCGCGAGGGCAACGACGCCTCACGCCGGAAGCGCGGCGTTGAAGCGCTGGAGCGGGTAGGGCTCTCTCCAGAAACCGCGGGCCGATATCCGCATCAGTTGTCGGGCGGCCAGAAGCAGCGTGTCAACATTGCGCGGGTTCTGACGCTGCGTCCCAAGGTCATCGTTTGCGACGAGGTGGTGGCGGCGCTGGACGTTTCGATCCGTGGGGATGTGCTGAATCTCTTCACCGATCTGCAGCGCGAACTCGGACTCACTTACGTTTTTATCACTCACGACATTTCCGTGGTCTCTCATGTCTCCGATCGCGTTGCCGTGACCTATCTCGGCAAGTTGATGGAGCTTGGGCCGACCGAGGA
Source organism: uncultured Afipia sp. (assembly GCA_964594185.1). Lineage (GTDB taxonomy): Bacteria > Pseudomonadota > Alphaproteobacteria > Rhizobiales > Xanthobacteraceae > Afipia. The sequence goes on from CAZQMD010000051.1 coordinate 18,736, forward strand.
CGTGATCGAGCGGCCTTTGCATCCCTACACGCGAGCGCTGCTGTCGGCGGAGCCGATTCCGCTGCCCTCGAGCATGCGGATCGACAAGCGCATCATTCTCGAAGGCGAAATCCCGAGTCCGGTGGCGCCGCCATCCGGCTGTCGATTCCGTACGCGTTGTCCCTCGGTGCAGCCGCGCTGTGCTGCAGAAGTGCCGGCTTGGCGCGAACTGAAACCCGGACATCTGGTCGCCTGTCATTTCGCGTCGGCGGAAGGGCCGCCGCCAAACAATCAAAACGCGCCGGTCGCGCAATAACAACGGGAGGAAATGCGAATGAAGACGTTCGATCACATGACGGGTGCCTTGCATCGCCGCGACATGCTGGCGCTGATGGGCGGCGCTGCTGCTGCCGGTGCATTCGGCCTGCCGGCGTTCGCGGAGACGCAAAAGAAGGGCGGTATTCTGAAAGTTGCCGCGCCCGCCAATCCGTCATCGCTTGATCCGGCCACCGGCGGCGCGGGTTCCGATCACAGCATTCTCTGGACCATGTACGACACACTGGTCGAGTGGGACTATGAGACGCTGAAGCCAAAGCCCGGTCTTGCGAAGTGGGCCTATCCGGACCCAAAGACCCTGGTGTTCGATATCCAGAGCGGCATCAAGTTTCATGACGGCACGCCACTCGATGCCGAAGCGGTCAAGTTCAACATCGATCGCGGCCGTGCGGATCAGCGCTCGAACGTGAAGGCCGATCTCACCAGCATCGAGTCCGTGGAGGTGACCGGCCCGCTGCAGGTGACGCTGAAGCTGAAGAACGCGGACAGTGCGTTGCCAGCGATTTTCTCCGATCGCGCCGGCATGATGGTGTCGCCGACCAACATCAAGGCGCTGGGCAACGACACCGACCGCAAGCCAGTCGGGGCGGGGCCGTGGAAGTTCGTGCGCTGGGCTGACAACGAGGCTGTTGTGGTCTCCCGCAACGACAACTACTGGCGTCCAGGTCGGCCTTATCTCGATGGCATCGAATTCAACATTATTCCCGAACTCGCGACCGCGCTGCGTTCGGTGGTCGCGGGCCAGAACGATATGTCGTTCTCGCTGCCCGCGCGCCTCAAGCCGGTGATCGATCGCGCAAAGAATCTGACGACGGTGATGTCGCCGACGCTGTATTGCGTCCAGCTTTACATCAACACCGCTCGCGCGCCGCTCGACAACGTCAAGGTTCGGCAGGCGATCAACTTCGCGCTGGACCGCGATGCGTTCGTCAAGGCAACCATGGGCGGCCTCGGCGAGCCCGCGAAAATGACATTGCCCAGCACGCATTGGGCCTACGACAAGTCGATCGCCAATCTCTATCCGCACGATCCGGACAAGGCGCGCAAGCTGCTGGCTGAAGCGGGTTTCAAGGATGGTCTTGAGCTGACCATTGGCGGCTACATGGATCAGGATTCGGTTCGCCGCGGCGAAGTGATTCAGGATCAGCTCGGCAAGGCCGGTATCCGGCTCAAGTTCACGCGCGGTACCATCGCGGAAATTAGCGCACAGTTCTTCGCCACCGAAAAGAAGTTCGATCTTCTGGTGTCGGCATGGACCGGGCGTCCCGATCCGAGCATGACCTATGCGCTCGGCTTCGATAAGGGCGCTTACTACAACGCGGGCCGTGTTGCGGCACCAGAACTGTCGGCGCTGATTCAGGAAAGCCGCGAAAGCGAGGACCTTGCCAAGCGCGCGGCGGTATTTGCGAAGATCCAGCGCTTCACGATGGAGAACGCACTGTCTGCTCCGCTCGCGTTCCAGTTCGAAATCGATGCTCTGTCCGAGAAGGTGAGGGGCTTCAAGGCCAACCTGCTCGGCAAGCCGAAGTTCGAAAACATCTCGCTGGGATAACGCCCTTACCGGCGCCGCTGCGGTAAACGGCGGCGCCGGTCATTTGACCATTAAAGGCATCGTTTCGTCATGATCTCCGCCGCAAAGCTCAGCATCATCGGCCGCCGTCTGTTGCAGACGTTGCCGGTGATCGTGCTCTCGACCTTCATCGTTTTCGGCCTGCTCAAGCTGGTGCCGGGCGATGTCGCCGTGACGCTGGCGGGTGATAATGCGTCGGAGCAGCGGATCGCGGAAATTCGCGAAGTCTACGGCCTCGACCGGCCATTCTTCGTGCAATATGGAACGTGGCTCTGGAAAGCCGCGCATGGCGATCTGTCGAATTCGCTGATCTCGAGCGAGGCCGTTCTCACTTCCATCAAGCGCTGTCTTCCGCATACGCTTCTGATTGTCGCGCTGGCGATGGTGCTTGCGTTGCTGGTCGGCATCCCGCTCGGAATCGCGGCAGCGAGTAGACCGGGTTCGTGGGTCGACAGTTTCGTGATGGCGATTGCGTCGCTCGGCGTGGCCGTGCCGAACTTCTGGCTCGGCATGTTGCTGGTGGCGTTCTTTGCGCTCGAGATGAACTGGCTTCCAGCCACTGGCGCAGTGGCTTTTTCGCAAGACCCCTGGGGGGCGCTGCGTCATGCAATCCTGCCGGCGGCGGCGCTGGCCTCGGGCGGCATTGCGGAAGTCGCGCGGCAATTGCGCTCGTCGCTGGTGGAAATCCTGTCGTCGCAACAGGTGCGTACACTGCACGCCAAGGGCTTGCCGCCGTCGTCGATCCTGTGGCGGCACGGTTTGAAGAATGTCAGTGTCAATCTGCTGACCGTGGTGAGCCTGCTCGCCAACCGCATGCTGGCGGCGACGGTGGTGGTGGAAGCCGTGTTTGCCATTCCGGGCATGGGCAGCCTGATCGTCAATGCCGCGATGAACCGTGATTTTCCAGTGGTGCAGGGAGTGGTTTTCGCGATGGTGCTGATCGTGGTCACGCTCAATCTGCTGACCGATATCCTCTACAGCGTGCTTGACCCGAGGATTTCCTGAGATGGCGGATACGGTCGTTATCTCCGAGCGCAGGCCGAGCTGGTTCGCTGGCTTTTGGCGCTGGTTTCGGTCCGACCTGCGCGGCGCTCTGAGCCTGTCGTTTCTCGTCGCGCTTGTCGTGGTCTCCATTCTGGGTCCGTGGATTTCGCCTTACGCGCCGACATTGCAGAATCTCGATGCGGCCTTATCGCCGATGACGGCAAAGCACTGGCTTGGCGCCGATGATCTTGGACGCGATACGCTGAGCCGTCTCATCTATGGGGGCATGGCTTCGCTCTATGCGAGCTTCCTTGCGGTCGCGATTGCAGTTTTGATTGGAGTGCCGGTTGGGGTCCTGGCGGGTTATCTCGGTGGCTGGGTCGATGAAGTGATCAGTCGTGTTGTCGACAGCTTCCTGTCGTTTCCAGCTATTGTGCTCGCAATCGCGGTCACGGGTGCACTCGGTATCGGCCTGACCAATGGCATGATCTCGGTCGGGATCGTGTTCGCGCCGCAGCTGGCGCGGCTGGTGCGCGCACGCACGCTGGTGGTGCGCAACGAGCTTTATGTGGACGCTGCGCGCTGTTTTGGCGTGTCCACGGGTCGCATCCTCTGGCGTCACGTTCTACCGAATGCGATTCAGCCCGTGATCGTACAAGTCACGTTGCTGCTTGCGGCTGCGCTGCTCGCGGAAGCAAGTCTCAGTTTCCTTGGCCTTGGCATTCAGCCGCCGGACCCGAGTTGGGGTGCGATGCTGGCGCGCGCCTACCAGAACATGGAGATCGCACCTGAGCAGATGTATCCGCCGGGGCTGGCGATCCTGTTCACTGCGCTGGCTTTCAACACGCTCGGCGAGTCGATGCGTGTCGCGCTCGACCCGACCATGAAACGCCGCTGATATTTGATATTCGAAGACAAGAAGGAAGACGGATATGGCCACGGGCCTCACTGAAAAGAAATATTTGGCTGAGCTTCATGCCTTGTGGGACAAGGCATGGCCGAAGGGCATTTCGAAGAAGCCGCATTACCCGCATGGCGAAGTAGCTCTCACTGAATATCTTCGCGCCTGGGCTAAGGACCGGCCGCAGCGGCCAGCGGTGATTTTCTACGGCCATGTGACAACCTACGCCGATCTCGACCGGCAGAGCGATCGTTTCGCGGCGCTGCTGCAATCCAAGGGGGTGGGCAAAGGGGATCGTGTTGCGGTATTCCTGCCAAACTGTCCGCAGTTTCACATCGTGTTCTTCGGCATTCTCAAGTTGGGCGCGATCCACGTCCCTGTCAGTCCGCTTTCGCGCGCATTCGAACTCGCCTATGAGCTGAACGATACGGATGCCGAGGTCATCGTTGCGCTCGACCAACTCGCGGCAACGGTCGAACAGGTGAGGGGCGAGACCAAGCTGCGCGAAGTCATCGTGACGAGTTTTGCCGATGTTATTCCCGCACAGCCATCGATCCCGGCTCCGGATTCGATCACAGGTCCCCCCCTCGCAATGCCGGGCGCAACCGATCTGCTACCCCCGGTGGCGAGGATGC
>CAZQMD010000052.1:0-22719 GCA_964594185.1 uncultured Afipia sp.
CCTGCGGCAGCGACCTTCGCATCGCTCATTTCGACACCTTCGGCGCCGTGTCCTTCCTCCGTTCCCGCAGCCGCTTCTTTCGTAGCCGGCGCTGCAGATTTGGATGGAGCGAAAGCATAAACGCCAACACCGACGGCGATTAGCGCGCCAGTAACGAGCATGGTTCTGGAAATCTTCATCTTGCGCTCTCCCGCGCCAGTGCAAATGGATTGCCGACCAAGCCTTCGATGGTGGCGACGGCGATGTGGAAATTCTGCTGCGCTTCCTGCTCACGCAGGCGCGCTTGCGCAACGGAAGCCTGCGCATCGAGGACTTCAAGAAGGGAAAAACGCCCCTGCCCATAACCTTCGAGGATCGCATCTGATGCCTGCCGCGACTTCGGAATCGCCGTTTCACGAAGAATGGCGAGTTCGCGTAGCGCCCCCTGAAGGGAATCGTAGGCTCGTCCTGCGATCACGATTAGCGCGTTGCGGTTCGCCTCGCGCTCGGCGCGAGTCTTCGCCAAGCTCTCCTGAGCCGAGAGAATGTTACCCTGGTTCTGATCGAACACAGGAATTGCAGCCGAGATGCTCAACCGTACAGCGTTGTCTGCGGTCTCATTGTAGTGCCGCCATCCCGCGCCCACACGCAGGTCCGGGTAGGGTCGCAGCCGCGCTTGCAGGAGCTCGGCATTACGCTGCGCATAGACCGCGGTCCATCGCACCAGTTGGGGATTGGCGTCGATCGCCGCGACGACGGCGCCGAACGATGGTGGACGCCCCGTGGCATCAAGCCGCCCAGAGACGGCCGAGAACTTCGGAGCTGTGTCACCCATCAACACAGCCAGTTCGCGTCGTGCGCTTGCAAGGAGTGATCGCACACGTTCGCGATCAGCCTTTACTAAAGAGGATGCGACCTCTGCTCGACCCGTTTCTGCCTGCGAGGATGCACCAGCCTCAACCCGGCGCTGCAGGAGAGGAGTTATCCTGTCGATCTGAGCGACCTGCTCGTCGAGAATCTGAATCCTGCGCTGAGCTCCAAGCACGCTGAGGTAGGCAACGGCCGTTTCTGAAAGCACTTCTAGGCGAATGGCCTTGCGCTGAATTTCGGCTGTATCAACACCCGCCTGACCAACGGCGATGCGTGCCTCCCGCTTGCCGAACAGTTCAAACAATTGACTGATCTGCAACGTGCTTTCGGCAGAGCGAGTGCCGCGATACGCACCAGAGCCGAGGGAGTTGTCCTGTTCATAGGATACTTCCGGATTGATCAACGCACCGGCCTGTATCCGTTGGCCGGATGCAATGCCCACATCGCGTTCGGCCGCCGTCAGGCGAGGATTTGCAGCCAAAGCGCGTTGTAGCGCCGTCTGGAGCGACAATGTCTGAGAGTACGACACGCCTGTGAGCCAAGGGCTGACAAGCAGTGCCGACGCACACGCAATTCGCGTGGCGACGCTTCTGATCGACATGAAAATAGGAACCTGAAGAGCGGCCGAGAAAAGGCGCTCACGCGCCTGGCGAATGCATTCAGGTCAGGAATTTGGGGGGCGGAGTATCAAGTTCCGGGACACGATCCCGACGGCATACTTGCGGAAACGCTAAAGACGAGATCCGAGGCTCGACCGTGGCCGACATTTGGGGGGGCGCGGATATCGATACCGAGAAGCACCCATGACAGTGGTGTCCTGCCGCGGTTCCCTTATCGGAGTGACCGTCGTTTGTATCCACCGATGAGGACACCACCACGTTCGCAGGCGAACTGAATGGGCTGATATCCGTCAGACCGTGCAGCAAGCCGCCAAAAACGTACGTCAGCATCAGCAACACAACCGCAATCCTGCGCGGGATGCGCAGATGGGAAGTCCTGTTGGTGATCAGACGAGGTGACAAATCACAAATCCGGTTGCTGTGTGGATTTACATAGCATGCATGACGAATGCATGTCGACCCGCAACAATATTACACTATTGCCGCAGGTTTGTACGAATAAGCAGGTGGCGAGACGGCCCTCACCTCGTTTTCCACGAGTGTTTCGGTAAAAGTTCCCAACTTCCTGCCGAAGTTGAATTGATTTGGAGATGACTACGCTCAATCCAAAGCTGCATCATCATTCACCAGTAGCGACTAACGCCGTCTCCTTGCGCATGCGGTCGCGCAACGCGGAAAGCATGTTTGATAGCTGCAGGAGGGCGGAACCATCGAGGTCACCGCGAATGGATCCTTGAAGTCGCGCGCGAGTCGGAATGAGAGGCGTTAGACGTCTGGTCGCTTTATCCGTGAGCGAAAGAAGCATGATTCTTCGATCCTCCATACAACGACTACGTCGAATGAGGTCGCGTTTTTCCAGCATTTTGGATTGAACCGAAACAAATGATGAGTCGACGTGAAGAAGTGCCGCCACGGTCTTGACGGACAATCCGCTCCCATCACTCAGTTCTTCGATCGCCATCAAGATCATCCACTGCGGACCGCTGACACCAATCCGTTTCCCCAGAAGCTCCGCAATCCGCATTGTATAAACGCTGACGGCCGAGATATCCCAGACCAAGCGATGAGTGACGTCGTCACCTTCAGATGGGTCCTTGCGACGAGATCTCGACGGAACGTTGAGTGCGCGCTCCGCTTTCTTCACAAAATGCCCTCGATCTGAACGCGCGGATGCTCCCGTCCTTGCGCGGTGGGCAGGTTTGTCTGTTCTACCTATCATTTCACTCCTCACCAGCCAGCCGCTTGAGTTCGTTCGGATCACTCTCGCGGAGGATGGCGTTAGCGACCTGATCGTAAGCGCGCGTTGCCGCTACCAGCTTGCTCATCTCTTGCACGGTCCTGACGTTGGACCCCTCAAGTACGCCGGAGGCGAGCCGCACTTCGGTTGCCGCGACGTCCGTCGGCGAAGCTGCAGCAGAAAACATTCCGCCACTCTCCGCGGAGAGCTGCCGCTGGTCCGCAAACCGGACAATGCGTAAACGCCCGATGGATCCCTTGCCGATAGAGATAGAGCCGTCGGGGCCGATCGTGACCGGCCCGTCCTGCTGCGAGACCCTGATTGGGCCGGTCGAAGTCATCACCGGTTGACCGCCGAGCGTGACCAGTTGGCCTTTCGCGTCGAGCGTGAAGGCGCCATTCCGCGTATATCTCTCACCACCAGGCACCGCGACGACGAAGAACCCGTCCCCGATCATCGCAACGTCGGTGGAATTGCCGGTCGCCTGAAGTGGCCCAGCCGAGAAATCTGAGAACGCCGTGGCTGCGACGAGCGATCGCAACGGTGACGATCGGACGTCTTCTTCCTTTGCTTCCGTCAGATACTCCCGGAAGCGCAGACCTTCGCTCTTGTAGCCTGTGGTCGACTGGTTAGCGATGTTGCGGGCCACCGTATCGACCTGCTGACGCAATGTTACCAACCGCGAAAGACCGATAATGGACTTGTCGCTCATGGGTTGCCTCTCGGAGGAGAGAGCTCCCTGCGCCTTTCCACGCAGCCGCAAGCGGCACGGACTCGCGGTGGCGCGAAGTTGATTGCTCAACGGATGCCAGTGCGATCGTTATCGGAAAGTGACAGTTAGCTCGAAAACGATTTCAGGAACGCATCAGCAGCGTTCGGCGAAACACGTTCAGGCGAGCGACTTTGGGGGTGGAGTATTAAGGGTCGGCGAAAGCCCGTCGATTGAAATAGCGGTCCACTTCAGCCCATATCCCATGGTCTCGCCAATCGCACTTGCGCAGGGAACTGGCATGACGCTGGCAAAACAACCGTGGCAGTGATGACTTAGCACTGCGGATTCGGAGTTATGCGATTGACCCGATGTCTGGCACGAAACGCCGGGGTCTGCTCCGAGAAATGCCATTCCGCACGTCCCATGTAAGGCGCCGCCGACCAGATAAACAACCAACAGAAAAACCGCCCCGAAAGAGCGCAAACTTCCTATATTCAAGCTGGACGCTGGTCGATAGTTGATCGCCAATTTGATTCTCCGGACACAAAATGTGTACCGCATACTCATTGTGTCGTACTGCGACAAATCGCCATTCACATTGTGTTGGTTGCACTACGTGGAATGCCTGCGTTCTCCATATCCTGCGCCGACATCTTGCGCGATATGCCTATGGAATGATCATTTTGTACCGGAGGTCCGCGCTTGTGCGCGGGCGCTTAACTCCCGAAGCCGGGGTTCGGGGTGCTCCAGCAATGCGACCGCGATATCACTGCACATTTGAATTGGCGTGTTGTTGATACCCGGGGCATAGTTTGTCCCCGAATAGTTTGCCCGCTAATTGTTTCCCGATTGCCGGGCAAACTTCGTCCGCTACGGGTATGTCCCCTTTTCCTGGGCATAGTTGATCCTCTACTCGGCGCAGCCGGCGCTGAGCAGAACTAAGAAGGTTCGCGGCGAGCTTCGGTTCGCCGCGAAATGGTTTGTCGAACATATCGTGAATGAATTTAGCGCTCGGCGGGACGCATCGAAGCGAATGATTGAGAGAACGAGCGCAGAATTGAATATTTAGTGAGGTCCTCTGATGGCATTTCGCGGCCTATTCATCGGTATTGATCGCTACCAATCGCCGGCAATCGGAGAGCCTAGCTGCGCATGCCGGGACGCACCGGTATCATCGGCGCCCCCCGAAGAACTCCTCGACGCCGCAGTGAGTGTCATCACGTCGTTCTTGAGTTGATGATTTGAGAACAGCCGAACCTGGAACGCGGGCCTCGCTCACTGCAGATCTTCTATACGCTTTTCAACGAACAAGCTGCTTACCGTTCCATCGCAACATAGTCGCGCAGTGTCCCCCCTCGCGACTACATTCAACGTTCGCGGACATCCGGCCGGTCTCATTCGTCATATCGACTTCCTGAACATGGTCGCGCCAGACTTCGCGATGGGCAAGACCACTTCGAGCCACAAAAATCTGGTGCAAGCATCCGGTCGATATACAAAGAGCCGATCGATTTGCGCAATGAAACCGATCAAAATGGAGTGCGACAAACTCGTCTCCATTCACATCCTTCAGATACCGGATAAAACCGCTCCGAACGCTGATACTCTCTTCACCACAGACTTTCTGGGCAGTGACAATCGCTGTACGAACGCTCGATGGTAGCTGCTGCAGACGCTCGCTCGTCAGGTTCGACCATCCGCCCTGCGGTGCGGATGAACTAAAGGCACTGGCGTCGGTTGATACCGCAACTAATGCAACTACGAAAAAAAGAAGAACCCGCATCCTCATGGACGTGTCCTCCGGCTATTAAAGCTTTCCTCTTTTCGATCTGGTACGTGGCTGCCTCACTTTGAGATTAATCCCATAGTCTTCGTCTACCAAGGTCATCTTCAAGTCTGCAGCACAGCGCAGAATGTTGCGATGCATCTCAGTCGCCACACTATTGCGTCTCTATTTCTTGAATTTGACCTGGCCGGACTTGCCCTCGGCTGTCTTGATCGTGAGCGTGATGGTCGCTCCCGCCGCTATCGGATTCTTTGCGTCGCCCTTCAGTGAATTTTCGCCCTGAGGCGCAAGGGGAAGCGTTTCGCGGCTATTGCCACTGACGATGAGCGCGGCCGCAATAAAGCCTCTTGTAGAGACCGGTTTAGGGGTGTTCGGAACGAAGATGTTGAACGTAACCGTGTTTCCAGAAGTCATTAGTTCGGCGTCGATGCCGGCAACGTCCAGCATCAGCCCTCCGTTCGGCCCCTTTTCGTATTCCTCGGCAGAAACCTGTGAAGCCATCGAGAGAGCGGCGAGGATTGCCAGTACGAATCTCATGGTCGTTCTCCTTGGTTGGCGGCAACAACAGCAACGTTCGATCGGGCTTCTTTCCTGAACAGCACGTAGAGAGCCGGAAGCACTAGCAACGTGAGGATCGTCGACGAAATGATCCCGCCGATAACAACGGTCGCCAGCGGCCGCTGCACTTCCGCCCCGGCGCCGGTCGCAATCGCCATCGGAACAAAGCCCAAAGACGCCACGAGCGCCGTCATCAAGACCGGACGCAGCCGGGTCAACGCACCTTCCCGGACCGCATCGATCAGTGCATGTCCTTCCCGTCGGAGTTTTTCGATGAACGTGATGATAACCAGACCGTTGAGGACTGCCACGCCGGAGAGCGCGATGAAGCCGATACCGGCGCTAATGGACAGCGGGATTCCTCTTAGCAAGAGTGCGGCGACACCTCCGGTCAGGGCAAGGGGCACGCCGCTGAAGACCAGCAATGCGTCGGGCATTGACCCTGTGCTGATGAAGAGCAACATCAAGATCAAAAGCAGCGCGAGCGGTACGACGATCATGAGCCGCTGCGTCGCTGAGACAAGCTGCTCGAACTGCCCGCCCCAGCCGATCCAATAGCCGGCCGGCAGCTTCACTTGCTCCGTGACCTGATTTTGTGCGTCGGCGACGAATGATCCGAGGTCACGCCCCCTTACGTTCGCGGTCACCACGATCCGTCGTTTTCCGTCTTCACGGCTGATGAGATTTGGACCAGGTGCCAGCTCAATCTGCGCGAGTTCCGACAATGGAGCATAGCGAATCTGAGCAAGTGGGGAGTTGCCCCACAAGGCGGGCATTGCTTTGGCCGGGTTCTCGAGGGGCGGCAACGGAATCGGCAACGACCTGATCGCCTGGATGTCAGAGCGCAGGTGCTCCGGGAGCCTGACGACGATATCGAAGCGGCGGTCACCTTCAAACACCCGGCCCGCGCTCTTACCGCCGACCGCGATTTCCACCAGGTTCTGAACATCGCCAACGCTAATTCCATAGCGCGACAAAGCCTGACGGTTCAGTTTGACGGTGAGCACCGGCAATCCCGAAGTCTGCTCGGTTTTGACATCCGCCGCCCCTTGAACGTTCTTGAGGATCGCCTGGACCCGAGCCGCAGATTGGATAAGCACTTCCAGATCGTCGCCGAATATCTTGATGCCCACGTCGCTGCGGATACCCGATACCGTTTCATTCATGCGTTGCTGGATCGGCTGCGAAATCACATAGACATTTCCAGGGACGTCTTCGGCGGCCTCCTGGATATCCGAAACAACCGCTGCCTTCGACTTGTCAGGATCGGGCCATTCCCTGCGCGGTTTCAGCATCACGTAACCATCCGACCCCGACGGCGGCATCGGGTCGGTCGCAACTTCCGCCGTGCCCGTGCGTGCAAACACCTCCTTGACTTCAGGCACCTTGAGTAGTCGCGTCTCAACCATTGCCTGCATCTCCACCGATTGGGTCAGGCTCGTTCCCGGGATGCGGATGACCTCCATAGACACATCGCCTTCATCGAGGCTTGGAATGAACTCACCGCCCATGCGGGTGGCGGCGACACCGCAGATGGCAATCAGCAGGACGGCAATTGCGGCGACGCCGGACCTGTTGCGGATCGAGGTGGCGAGCAACGGCGTATAGATCCGGCGTGCACCTCGCATGAAGAAATTCTCATGCTCGGATACCTTGCCGGTAACAAGAAGCGCCACGGCAGCAGGTACGAATGTCAGCGACAGGATGCTGGCGCCGGTCAACGCCATCAACACCGTGAGGGCCATTGGCACGAACATCTTTCCCTCGACGCCGGTGAGCGTCAGGATTGGCAGGTAAACGATAGCAATAATGAATGTTCCAAACAGGCTGGGACGGATCACCTCGCGCGATCCCGCGAGAATGGTGTCAAAACGTTCCTGGCGATCAAGCACGCGGCCGAGCCGGTGTTGTTCCGCGGCGAGCAAGCGCAAACAATTCTCGACGATGATGACGGCCCCGTCGATGATGATGCCGAAATCGATGGCGCCGAGGCTCATCAGATTGGCGCTGACCCTGTTCTCCACCATGCCAGTGATGGTGAACAACATGGACAGCGGTATGACGCACGCTGTTGCGATCGCCGCTTTGAAATTTCCCAGGATCAAGAACAGAACAACGATCACCAGGAGAGCGCCTTCGACGAGATTCTTCTCGACGGTCGCAACAGTCGCCTCAACGAGGCGCGTCCGGTCGTAGACGGTATGCGCGATCACACCGGGCGGCAACGAACGGCCGATCTCCTTGAGTTTGGCGGCCACGCGCTGCGCCACAGTTCGGCTGTTTTCGCCGATCAGTAGCATTGCGGTTCCCAGCACGACTTCTTTCCCATTCAAGGTTGCTGCGCCCGTGCGCAGATCCTTGCCTTCCCTGACGTCGGCGACGTCGGCCACTCGTACCGGAATGCCGTTGCGCGATCCGATCACGATCTCTTTGATTTCGTCGATGTTGCTAACCTGTCCCGGCGTACGGACGAGGTATTGTTCGCCATTGTGCTCAATGTAACCTGCGCCCACGTTCGCGTTGTTTGTCGCAAGTGCCGTCATGACGTCACGGAAACTCAACTTGTAGGCCATCAGTTGCGCGGGTTCGGGCAGCACATGGAACTGTCTCTCGAATCCACCGACCGTGTTGATTTCGTTGACGCCGGCAACAGTCCTTAACTGTGGCCTGATGATCCAGTCCTGGATCGTCCGCAGATCGCTGGGGCTGTATGATTCTCCGCTCGCCTTGCGCGCCTCGGGCGTTGCTTCGACCGTGAACATGTAGATCTCGCCCAATCCCGTCGAGACCGGTCCCATCGCGGTTTCGATGCCTGCCGGCAATTGGTCTTTGACCCGCTGAATCCGCTCGTTGACCAACTGACGGGCGAAGTAGATGTCGGTGCCGTCCTTGAAGATGACCGTGACCTGGCTGAGGCCATAACGGGATTGCGACCGCGTATTCTCCAGGTTCGGCAGCCCTCCCATCGAGGTCTCGATCGGAAAGGTAATGCGTTGCTCGACTTCCAATGGCGAGTAGCCTGGTGCGCGGCTGTTGATCTGGACCTGAACGTTGGTGATGTCGGGCACGGCATCGATCGGCAGGCGCGTGAAATTCCATGCGCCAAAGACGGCCATGGCAAGAACGCCGATCAACACCAGCCATCGCTGTCGGATGGCAAATGAAAGGATGCCATCAATCATTGCAGTTCTCCGGACGCCTGTTCATGAAGATGGTGATCAACGCTGAGGCGACATCAATCATTGTCCGGCGCTCCTTTCGCCAGTTCCGCCTTCACGATGAAACTGTTCCGTGCTGCATACACATCGCCTTCCAGCACACCGAAGGTGATCTCCACGGACTCCGAATCGCGCTCACCGATCTCGACCTCGCGGGCCTCGAATTTCTCGCCGTTGCGAACGAAGACCACCGCGCGTCCTTCAATGCTCTGCAGCGCCGGGGATTTCACGGCAACGCTCACTTGCTTCGCCGACAGGGTTAGCCGGCCCGTTATGAACAGGCCGGGCCGCAGCCGCAGCTCGGGATTCGGCACGATTGCCCTGGCAAGCGCGCTCTGGGTGTCGCTGCTGCCAACGGGCGACAGATACGATATCTTGGCATCGATCACTGGCTTCCCATCAGCGGGATCGATGAAAACCTGATCGCCAATGCTGACCCGCGTCAGGTCGCGCCGATAGACGGAGAAATCGGTCCACACCGTCGATAGATCCGCAATAACGAACGCCGGCTTCTGTTCCGAAACATATTCCCCGAGGGTGGTCTGGCGATCGATCACCGTGCCCGCCAGTGGCGCCTTCAATTCGTATGGGGTCAGGCTCTGATTGCTTTCGACGACCGCAAGAACGTCCCCCTTCTGGACTCGGTCGCCGATCCGCTTGCGCACGTCACGGATGATCCCCGGAAAGCGGGGTGTAACCTGGACCAGCGACTCCTGGTTGGGCTGTACCATTCCGTTCAGCAACAGGCTGTCGCGCAGCACGCCGGGTGACGCTGTCGCAAGTTCGATTCCAGATGCCGCAATCTTGGCGTCGCTCAACGAGACGCTATTCGCTCGTTCTTCCTTTTCGGCCTTCTCAGTGGAGGTCGTTTTCGTAGCCGGAATCAACATTCGGTAGCCGCCGTAGACGAGCGCAACAGCGACCAAAACGAAACCCAAATAGCGGATCAATCCAGAAATCATCTTGAACTCTCGCGGGTGAGAGAAAACGGATTACCGACGAGACCTTCGATCGTCGCGATGGCAATGTGGAAATTCTGCAAGGCTTCCTGTTCCCGGAGCAGTGCCTGCAAAACCGAGCCTCGAACATCGAGCAATTCGAGCAACGTGAAGCGGCCTTGAAGGTAGCCCCCCTGGATGGTTTCCGCTGCGCTGCGCGCATTCGGAATGACCGACGTCCGCAGCAGCTTCAGTTCGGCGAGCGCACCGGTCAGAGCGTCATAAGCGCGGCCTGCGATACTGATCAGCACGAGCTTGTTGATCGCCCGCTCGGCGCCGGTCTTTGCAAGCGTTTCCTGGGCAGCAATGATGTTGCCGGTATTCTGGTCGAAGACCGGAAGCGGTATCGATACGCCGAGCCGCACCGCATTGTCGTTGGTGTCCTGGAAGTGCCGCCATCCGGCGGATAGGCGAACGTCGGGGATCGACTTAAGGCGGGCCAGAATGAGTTCGGCATTTCGTTGCGCTGTCACGGCCGTCCAGCGCATCAGTTGCGGGTTGGCTTCGATGGCCTGGACGACCGCTTGGAACGGCGGTGGCTGCCCCACGCTGGCAAGTCGGCCCACCGCTTCACCAAAACGCGGGATACGATCGCCCATCAGGATCGCAAGGTCGCGACGTGCGGTTGCCAACTGCGTCTTGGCGCGCTCACGTTCCACCCGGAACAGGTCTGCGGCGACCTGCGCACGCAGCGTCTCGGCGGGTGACGACGCCCCCTCCTGCACGCGCTTTTGAAGCAGCGGAATGAGAGGATCGAAGCTTGCAATCTGCTCGTTAAAGATCTCGATCCGGCGTTGGGCGCTGATGATTGTGATGAACGCGATCGCGGTCTCGGAGAGAACCTCCAATCGCGTCGCCCGCCGCTGCCATACAGCCGTGCCGATGCCGGCCTCTCCGACCGCAACGCGCGCCTCACGCTTGCCGCCCAGTTCAACGAGTTGGCTGAGCTGGAGGTTGGTCTCGGCCGAGCGAACGCCCTTGTAGGGCCCCGACCCGAGCGCGTTGTCGAGTTCGAATGAGGCCTCCGGGTTGGGAAGCACCCCGGCCTGAATACGAAGGCCTCCCGCGATGCCGATATCGCGCTCCGCAGCCGTGAGACGCGGGTTTGCCGCCAGAGCGCGCTGCAGGGCCTCGGGCAACGAAATCGATCGTTGCACCTTCTCCGCAGCTTCGACTGGAACGGTTAGTACAAGCAGTGCGCACAAGAGGCGCAAAGCCACTCTTAGCAAATACATCATGTCGACCAGAAAAGCGAAAAGACAGCGACGCGGCTCAGCCGCATGCGGCTCAACTCTTAGGTCAGATGTTTGGGCGGTGGCGTATCAAGTTCGAGATAATCTTCCAGCAGGAATGTCAGTGCTTCGAAGGACAACTCGACTGGCTTGGCCGAAGGCTCCACAATTTCGACGCGCGCGGGCATCACAAGCGGAGTGCAGCTATAACAATGCTCAACAACCGTGGGAGTGGCCTTCGAACCCTCGTCGGCCTTGTCAATTATGGCGCTTACCTCAAATGCAGCGCCGATGAAAAGCGATTCCCCTGCGCACGAAATCTCACCCGCAAATCCGACCACTAAATATGCGACGGCAAGAAACGCTATCAGCAGCCGATAATAAATCGGTGCAACAGACGCGCGTCGATGGTTGGTTCTTCGTCTCATCAGAGACATGAATATCAAACTTTGGAATGCAATACTATTATGGCCGGGCACTTCTTATTGAAATCCCGTTTTGCTGCGCCTGCGTTCTGCCGTAGCTTCTGGCGATCAGTTTTACCGATCTGGGTGTGGTTCGCACGTGATCCACGGCGCGCAATCATCAGCAGGCCCACATCATATCTGCCTCTAGCAAAACTATGCCGCCACGCGGCGTTGGTGAACAAAACTCTCCAGGATCAGCAATGCTGCGCCACAGACCACGCCAACATCGGCCATATTGAAGGCTGGCCAATGCCAACCCCAGAGGTGAAAATCGAGAAAATCAGTCACGGCTCCGTGGCGCAGGCGGTCAAGAACGTTGCCAAAAGCGCCACCAACGATAAGGGCAACGCCTGTGGCCACAAGACGGTTGTCCGTGCGGAACAGCCAAACAAGGAGGCTCGTCGCGATACTCCCCGACAAAAGCGCGAGCGTCCAAGGTGGCAACTCATGACCACCCCACAACCCGAAGCTGACGCCCCTGTTCCAGCCGAGCACTAGGTTAAAGAATGGCGCGATGCGGAGCGCCTCGGGCGGCTTCATGGCGTATTCGAGGATCCACCACTTCGTTGCTTGATCGATGAGGAGCCACGCCAACGCCAGACCCAGTCCAAAGAGTCTCAGTCCGTGCATCGGCGCATGCCTCGCAGCAATCGGTTCGGTTCTCATCCGATGGTCCCGAGCGCCGGAAACATCTCAAGCATAAAAATCGCGAACATTGTGAGATGCCCAGTGATCATGGCTATCCCCATCACAATCATAACGGCGCCGGCTGCGAGCTGTAGCGCGCGACCGGCTTGGCGGAAGGTGCGCAGCCTTTCTACAAACCCGCCCATGAAAAGGGCCGCTAGAATAAAGGGCAGCCCGAGCCCTAGCGAATATGCGACGAGGAGAGCAACTCCATTCAGATTGGACGACGACGTCGAGACGGCTAGAACTGCGCCAAGTACCGGACCGATGCAGGGCGTCCACCCAAAGGCGAAAGCCATTCCGAGAAAGTAGGCAGCGACCGGTCCGCTCCCGGGCGGATTTCCATGCCATCGCAACTCTCGCTGAAGCCATGGCAAGCGAAGAAGCCCTGCGGTGAACAGGCCGAAGATAATGACCAGTAACCCGCTGGCGAGATTGACCTCCCATCGGTAGGCGTTCAAGAGCATGCTCAGCGCGTTTGCGCCCAAGCCAAGCAACACGAACACCGTCGAAAAGCCGAGTACAAAACACAGGCTTAAGCCGAGGGTCCGCAATCGCGCTTTGCCAGCAGTGGAGCCGACAACCGACTGACCAGCAACGTAAGACACGTAACCTGGGACCAGTGGCAGGACGCAAGGCGAGAGGAACGACACAGCCCCGGCAGCGAAGGCGGTGGTAAGACCGATATTGGAAATCAAAGCCAAATGAGTTTCCTCGCGCGTACTAGCATCGATCCAGCTCGGATACGCGCCATTGGTCGGAACGACTAGGACGTCTGCGGCTGATCATGGGTGAGTAGACGCAGTCCGTTCAGCACGACGAGGAGCGATGCGCCTACATCGGCGGCGATGGCGCCCCAGAGCGACGCGAAACCCGCGACCGTCAAGCCCGTGAACAATAACTTCACCGCGAGTGAGAATCCGATATTTTGCCGAATGATCGCGAGCGTTGCTTTCGAGTGCTGGATCAACCAGGGAAGTTTCGAGAGATCGTCCGACATCAAAGCGACGTCTGCGGTCTCGATCGCCGCATCGGAGCCGATCGCCCCCATCGCAATACCGAGATCGGCGCGGGCCATTGCCGGCGCGTCGTTGACCCCATCGCCGATCATCGCGACGGCGCTACCCGCCTTGTGAAATTGTCCGACGAGCCGCTCAATGGCGGCGACCTTGTCTTCGGGAAGAAGCTCAGCCATAACCTCATCCACACCGGTTTCACGGGCAATCACTTCCGCCGTCGCGCGATTGTCGCCGGTGAGCATGACGACGCGTTCAACTCCAGCCGCGTGGAGCGCGGCCACGACTAGCTTCGCCTCCGGACGGACTGCATCTGCGATTGCTATCAAGCCCCACACGGAATTTTGGTCACCCACTGCGACGACGGTGCGGCCGGCACCCGCAATCCGATCTGCCGAAAGCGAGACGTCTGG
Organism: uncultured Afipia sp.; assembly: GCA_964594185.1. Classification (GTDB taxonomy): domain Bacteria; phylum Pseudomonadota; class Alphaproteobacteria; order Rhizobiales; family Xanthobacteraceae; genus Afipia. The sequence continues at coordinate 13,794 of CAZQMD010000052.1, forward strand.
CGCCGCCGCCGTCTTTGCACGCTCCTCCAAATAGCTCCGGGATCCAAGCCATGCCTCGCGATCGCCAATCCGGCCGATCACGCCCTTGCCGCGCACCGCCTGCACGGAATCCGCAGGGACAACATTGACGCCATGCTTTCTCGCTTCGTCGAGAACCGCACGAGCGAGAGGATGTTCGCTTCGCGCCTCCAGCGCGGCCGCGAACTCCAGCAACTGAGCTTCGGTGCGGTTGCCTAACGGGACGAGCTCGACAACCTTGGGCCGGCCCTCGGTCAAGGTGCCGGTCTTGTCCATGGCAATCGCCTTCAGCTTGGCCGGAGTTTCGAGGTGCACACCGCCCTTAATCAGCACACCCTGTTTAGCCGCGCCCGCAAGCGCTGCCACAATCGTCACTGGGGTAGAGATGACGAGCGCGCAGGGGCAAGCGATCACAAGCAGCACCAGCGCGCGATAGAACCACGGCTCCCAGGCCTCACCGAAAACGAGAGGCGGCACCAAGAATACCGCCAATGCGAGTACCATGACCGCAGGCGTATAAATTCGAGCGAACCGCTCGACCCATTGTTCACTGGGGGCTCGCCGACTCTGGGCTGTCCCGACCATCCGGATGATGCGAGCGAGGGTGGTATCTTGTGCGGCCTTGGTCGTTTGAATTTCAAGGGCGCCCTCACCATTGATCGTTCCAGCAAAAACTTCCTTGCCGGGCTCGACGGGCACAGGGACACTTTCTCCCGTGATTGGAGCTTGGTTCACCTCGCTTTCGCCGGCAAAGACCCGTCCGTCGAGTGGAATTTTGTCACCGGGACGCACGACGATGTGTGCGCCGACTTCAACCTGACCAGCCGGGACTTCTGTCTCGTTCCCATCAGAGCGACGAACACGAGCGACCGTCGGGGCCAGCTCCATAAGTGCCGCAACCGCCCGCCGCGCCCGCCCCAGACTCCATGCCTCGAGTGCCAAAGCCAGTGCGAAGAAGAATGAAACCGTCGCCGCCTCAAACCACTCGCCGATGCCAATCGCACCAGCCACTGCCACGACCATGAGCAAGTTCATGTCGGGTCGCAGGCGTCGAGCCGATAGGATGGCTTTGGGAGCCACGTAGCGAACGGCACAAAGGATCGAGAGAGCGTAGGCCGCAATGGCCGGCAAAGGTGTGCCGCCGGTCGTTTCGGATGCGCCGATGGCAGCGGCGATGCCGCCGCCGAGGGCCGCGTGTAGCCCTAGACCAGCCGCGGCAAGGATCCCGCTCGCAGTGGTGAGCAGAGTTTGCGTGCGACGGCGGCGCTCTTCGGCGATTGTGGCGTCTGAAGTCGCCCCTTCTTGCCACAGCTCGGCCGTCATACCCGTTCGAAGCACAGCCTTTTCGATCTGCTCGGCCGGCAACCTGTCCGCACGGCCTAGAACGGACATACGCCCATTCACGAGATCGAATGCGAGCTTGTCCTCGCCCCCGACAATCGGGCCAACCTCACGCTTGAGGGCAGCCACCTCGTCGCCGCAGTCCATTCCGTGGACCTTGAACACCACCTGCTCGGACACAACCACACGTTCAGGCAACGTTAGCGCATCACTCGCACAGCTCGTGCACGGCGTGTTCGCCGGGGTCTGACTTATCGCAGGCGTGTGGCTGTCATCGGACCACAGCTCCGCCACCATGCCGGTGGACGCGACCGCCTCCCTGATCGACTCTGATGAGACGAAGGATTGCGATGCCACATCCATTCGACCAGCTTTGGTATCGAAAGAGAGTCGTTCTTCACCGCCTACCAACGGACCCACCGCAGCCTTGAGAGCCCGAACCTCATTTTGGCAATCAAGGCCTTTGACCTTGAAACGGGAGACCTGCGCTTGATCCTGCTGGTCTCGGTCCACCTGTGCCGGCATCGTGTCACCTCGATTTTTTCGACGTGACAGTTATATAGACCCTGTAGTCACTAGAGGGTCAAGCGATGCAGCGGACAGAAAAGCTCAGGATCGGCGATCTCGCGCGGGCCACCAATACGAAGGTTGAGACGATCCGCTATTACGAACTTATCGGCCTCCTACCGGCCCCGTTTCGTACGAGCGGCAATTTTCGGGCGTATGCACCCGAACACCTAGGTCGGCTCAGTTTCATTCGGCGGGCCCGCGATCTCGGCTTCACCCTCGACCAGGTTCGTACACTCCTTGGTCTATCGGACCAGAAACGTCACTCCTGCGAAGCGGTCGATGTGATCGCACGCGAGCATCTGGCCGACGTCGACCGTAAGATCGAGGATTTGAAGGCGTTGAGAGCTGAACTCGACAGCATTATCAACCAATGCGGTCGCGGCACGATCGCCGATTGCCGCATCATTGAGGCACTCGCACCAACTCATCGTGCCCGGAGCGATTCACCAAGAGCTGCTTCGGGCCCGTCGGGCGCGGTTCAATAGCCTCCAATTCACAAACAAGGCGACCAAACCGACTCCCGATCCAGTTAAGAATTGAATCAGAACTGGGAACGATGAGCATGATCGCACATGCATAGAATCAAGATGTTGCGCGACTTGAACGGCACGCATCATTTTGCTCGTGCGGGTATCACTGGAACTTCGGTCCGCCGTGATAGCGGGGACCATTTCCACCCTCGTTAGCCATTGGCACGACCTGGAAACGTGGCGTCATTCTGGTGGATGCGAACGCACTCAGCGGTTCGCGCTGTGCGGTGCCAGTTACACTACGTACGGTAGGCCTCGCTTCATTTGGCCAGTAGCTCTTGTCCGTGATTGTCGAGCCTGCGTGGGCCGTTGCAGCTACTGCCACCAGCGGCAACGAGAGTGCGATCTTGAGAAGGTGTTTCGTTAACATTGTCCGGCTCCATTGTTGGAAGCGCGTGAAGTGCGCTTCTAAGAATGAGTTCGGAGCCAATCGTCTGCCGGTTACAGGCTCACGCTGACGTGAAGCTGCCTGCACAAAGGTCCTTTACCAGCGCAATAGGCGCGGTCCCAGTGCTGCGCCTGCTAACGTGCACAGCGCAATCGTGCCGCCGTACCAGACCGCAACAAACGGCAATGAATCATCGGTACAATGAAGCGCGTAAGCCATTGCACTCACGCCACCAGAAATGAGGCCGGCGATGGCACCTGTGCGGGCCAGGTCCGTGGGGGCGGCCTTTCGCACGGCCCAAATGGTAATGGCAAATGGCACGATTGCGATAATCGGAATAGAGAGAAGGCATTCAAGCCATTGATCCCCGACGATCATTGCATCCCAATGCGAGCGCGGCGCGAATCCGAGGCTGATTGCGGCAAGCAACACAATCACGATGAACGGCATTGCAACCATCATCGGAGGAGTTTTTTGCTCCCCGCCTGGGCGCGCCAACCTTGTGAGATAGATCAACGCCACGCCGACGATCACAACCGTGAACACAAGCTTCAGCAACAAGAACGTGAAGGCGCGGGTTGTCATCAGATCTGGCCGGATGCCCGCCCCGATCAGGATGATGCCGAGCGCGAACACAGACGCGGCCGCAACGGCAATGCAAACCGTCCGCACGACCAGCCGGCGATCGACCGGCTCGACGCTCGTACTCAGCATGGCAACCAGGTCGTCTGTCTTCATGTTCCGGCTTCCCGGGCAATCAAGGCAGCCAGTGCCTTGAGCCCACGGTGAATGTTCACTTTCACGGCCGATTCCGAGATGCCGCATCGGTCTGCCGCTTCAGCTATGCTCTGTCCGTCCAGTTTTACAGCCTCGATGGAGCATCGCATGCTTTTCGGCAGCCGCTCCATGAGCCGCCTGACGTCATATGTACTCTCGGCACCGACATTGTCGTCATGCGCCATGATGTGGTCAGCCTCGTCGATCGGTACATCAGCAAGCGACGTGCGGGTCCGGCGTAGGAAATCGACCAGCTTGTAGCGCGCGATGGCATGGACCCAAGGCGTCAAAGGTTCAGCGGGATCGTAGGTATGCCGCTTGAAGTGGATCGCCAATACGGCCTCCTGAACCAGGTCTTCCGCCTCTGCTGCGCCCCTCCCGATCCTCGCAAGCTTACCCTTGTAGTACGCGCGCAAACGGCGACTCAATTGCTCGAGCAGCGCGCGATGCGAGGCCGCGTCGCCATCCAGGCTGGCAAGCATCAGTGCCTTGAGTTCGATTTCGTGGGTCGTCATGCTTGCATTATCTCTATGAGTTCGCTGATCCGGCCCATTTGGTTACAGTCGGCGGTGCTATAGATCGAAAAATCGTTGACCTGTTGTCCTACCGTCGTGGATTGATGGGCTTGGCGCCGATCAACATTGCGGTGAGATGGTTCCGCTGATTTCTTCGGGTGCCGCGAAGATCACGTCGGCCCGGTCTCCCATCATGCCCGCTGCCACGATCGCCGGAGCGCCTTTCTGTGGTCCATCTTCGCTTACGTCGGTCTTGAACCTCAGATTTCGCTCCCAGAAATCGCGCGTCTTCCCGTCCGCGGTCGTCACCCGGTAGGTATCCCGGCAATGCGTGATCGTCTGGACCCGTTCGTCAGGCCCGATCTTTTTGAGGTTTGGGACTGGGCTGCCCCCCATCATGCCCATCATCCCGCCCATTTGGTTGCCGCGTTGCGCAGCCGATGGCGGAGCGTGACCGGGCTGGGTCGCTTCCTTGAGAAACGCCAGAAGATCGCCGCGCCGTCCCGCTTCCTTTACGCCGGGGAACGACATCGTGTTGCCAGGAATGAGGTGTTGCGGATCCCGAAGCCACTCGTTGAGCGTGGTGTCGTTCCAGGTAATTCCTGACGACTTCAGGGCCGGCGAATAGCGGTTGAAGCTCGGCAGCGTGCCGGCTTTTCGGTTCCAAAGACCGGCGAGACTCGGCCCCGTCATGTTTCGATCAGCTTCCAGCGAGTGGCATGGCGCGCAGGCCTGGAAATCGCGCTGGCCTCGCGCTCCATCGCTTTGCTGTGCGAGTGCGGGTGGCAAAAATGCGATTGTCACAAGCGCCGTTATCATGGACTTGTTCATTGCTGACCTCCCCTATTGCCGGAGCGGAGATGTTTGATGAGTACCGCTGCTGACAACATCATCATGGTTCACCTCACTCGGCTGGCTCCGAAACAAGTCGCGTGTCTTCCTTGACCGGCTCGATGGTCGGCGATGGAAGATGACCGTTTCCACGATCATTGGCCGGCAGACGGAAGCCTTTGATCAATCCGTAGATCGCCGGAATCACGATCAGCGTCAGCAGCGTTGACGAAATCATCCCGCCGATCATCGGCACCGCGATGCGCTGCATGATCTCTGAGCCGGTACCAGTGCTCCACATGATCGGCAGCAGCCCCGCCATAATGGCCACGACGGTCATCATTTTCGGGCGCACGCGCTCGACGGCGCCTTCCATGATGGCGTCGTAGAGATCACCGCGCGTCAGCATGCGGCCTTCGACATCGCATTCGGTCTCGACCTCCGCCAACGCTTGATTGAGGTAGATCAGCATCACCACGCCGGTCTCTGCGGCGACCCCGGCCAGCGCGATAAAACCGACCGCGACGGCTACCGACAGATTGAAGCCCAGCGCCCACATCAGCCAGATGCCGCCGACCAGCGCGAACGGCAGCGACAGCATGACGATCATGGTCTCGGTGATGGAACGGAAGTTGAGGTACAGCAGCAGAAAGATGATCAGCAGCGTCACCGGCACCACGATCTTCAGGCGCGCTGTTGCGCGCTCGAGGTATTCGTACTGGCCGCTCCAGACCACATAGTATCCCGCCGGAAACTGAATGCTGGCCTGCACCGCTTGCTGCGCGTCGGCAACATAGCCGCCGAGATCGCGGTCGCGGATGTCGACGTAGATATAGGTGGCCAACTGCCCGTTCTCGGTGCGGATCGATGTCGGCCCTCGCGCCGGTTCGATCTTAGCGACTTCCCCAAGCGGTACTGCACCTCCGGCCGGCATCGGAACCAGGACGTCGTTGGCGATGGCCTGTGGATTCTCCCGCAGGTCCCGAGGGTAGCGCATGTTGACACTGAAGCGTTGGCGACCTTCAACTGTGGTGGTCACCGTCTGGCCACCGAGGGCGGTCGCAATCACATCCTGAACGTCCTGGACCATGATGCCGTAGCGCGCCAACGCCTCACGGTTTGGCGTCACGTCGAGATAGTACCCGCCGATGCCCCGCTCGGCGTAGGCCGACGACGTGCCGGGCACGGCTTTCAGAACCTGCTCGATCTGCTTCGCCAGTTTGTCAATCACGACCAGATCGGTCCCGATCACCTTGACGCCGATCGGCGTTCGGATGCCGGTCGACAACATGTCGATGCGCGCCTTGATCGGCATGGTCCAGGCATTCGAGACACCAGGAAACTGCAGGGACTTGTCCATCTCTGCGATCAGGCCATCAATCGTCACGCCCGGCCGCCATTGCTCCTTGGGTTTCAGATTGACAACAGTCTCGAACATCTCGGACGGGGCCGGGTCGGTTGCAGTTGCTGCGCGGCCAGCCTTGCCGTAGACCGACGCCACCTCCGGAAACGACCGGATAATCCTGTCCTGCATCTGCAACAGTTCACCCGCTTTGGTCACCGAAATTCCCGGCAGCGTGGTGGGCATGTAGAGCAGCGTGCCTTCGTTGAGGTTGGGCATGAATTCGGTGCCGAGCTGACGCGCCGGCCAGATCGTCACCGCAAGCACGGCGAGCGACAGCAGGATGACAACGGTCTTGGCGCGCATCACGGCCTTGATCACCGGCCGGTAGATCCAGATCAGGAATCGGTTGATCGGGTTCTTGTGCTCAGGAACGATTCTGCCGCGCACGAAAATGATCATCAGCGCCGGCACCAGCGTCACCGACAGCAACGCCGCCGCCGCCATCGCAAAAGTCTTGGTGAAAGCCAGCGGGCTGAACATCCGGCCTTCCTGCGATTCCAGAGTGAAGATCGGCATGAACGACACGGTGATGATCAGCAGGCTAAAGAACAGCGCCGGCCCGACCTCGGACGCCGCCTTTATCAGGATGTCGACTCTTGACCGTCCGGGTTCAGCTCGCTCCAGATGTTTGTGCGCATTTTCGATCATGACGATCGCTGCGTCGACCATGGCGCCGATCGCAATCGCGATGCCGCCCAGACTCATGATATTGGACCCCAGTCCCAGCAGCTTCATTGCGCCAAAGGCCATCAGCACCCCAACCGGCAGCATGATGATGGCGACGAGCGCGCTGCGGACGTGCAGCAAGAACACGATGCAGACGAACGCAACGACGATGCTTTCCTCCAGCAACGTATGCTTGAGCGTGGCGATGGCCGCATTGATCAGGTTGGAGCGGTCATAGACCGGGACGATCTCGACGGATTTCGGCAGGCTGCTCGCGATCTCCTTGAAGCGTTTCTTGACGTTATCGATAACGTCGAGCGCATTGACCCCGAACCGCTGCAGCACGATGCCGCTGGCAACTTCTCCCTCCCCGTTGAGCTCGGTAATGCCGCGACGTTCGTCCGGGCCGAGTTCGACCCGGGCGACATCCCGCAGCAATACGGGGGTCCCGTTGTTGGTCTTCAGCACGATGTTGCCGAGATCGTTGATGCTCTTCAGATAGCCCTTGCCGCGGATGACGTATTCGAACTCCGAGAGTTCGACGGTGCGGCCGCCGACGTCGGCGTTGCTGGCACGGATCGCATCGCGCATCTTCTGCATGGTGATGCCGAGATCGCGCATGCGCTGCGGATCGAGGATGACGTTGTACTGCTTGACGAAGCCACCGACACTCGCGACTTCAGCCACGCCTTCGGCCTTCGCCAGCGCGAATTTCAGATTCCAATCCTGGATTGTGCGTGTGTCGGCCAGGTTCAATTCCTTCGACACCACCGCGTATTGATAGACCCATCCCACGCCCGTGGCGTCGGGACCGATCGTCGGGCTTACACCGGCGGGCAACCGCGAAGCCGCGCCGTTGAGGAATTCGAGCACGCGCGAACGAGCCCAGTAGATATCGGTGCCGTCCTCGAAGATGACGTAAACGAACGACACCCCGAAGAAGGAAAAGCCGCGCACGACCTTGGATCGGGGCACGGTCAGCATCGCAGTTGTCAGCGGATACGTGACCTGGTCTTCGATCACCTGCGGCGCCTGGCCAGGATACTCGGTATAAACGATCACCTGGGTGTCCGAGAGATCCGGAATGGCATCGAGCGGCAGATGGACCAGTGCGTAGATGCCGGCGGCAGCGGCGAAGCCGGTGCCGAACAGGACCAGCAGTAGGTTACGAGCCGACCAATTGATGACGCGGGCGATCATTGCTGGCCTCCCGCGTCCGAAAACCCTTTGAGCGCAGCCTTCAGATTGCTTTCCGCATCGATCAGGAAGTTGGCCGAGACGACGACCGGCTCCCCCTCCGCGAGGCCCTGTCGGATCTCGACATAGCCGTCGCCGCGATGACCGAGTTTCACCTCGCGGGGTTCAAATCGCCCCTGCCCTTTCTCGACGAAGACCGCCTGACGGCTGCCAGTATCAAGAACGGCACTCTCGGGCACGGCAAGTACCGGCTGCGAGCTGCCGATACCGACATTCGCATCGACATACATGTCGGGAAGCAGCGCGCCATCCGGATTGGACAATTCGATCCGCACCCGGGTGGTTCGTGTTTCCCGATTCACTTGCGGGTAGATGACACTGATCTTCCCGGCGAATTCGCGGCCAGGAAAGCTGCGCGCCTTCACGGTTACCGGCTGTCCAACCGAAATCGTGCCGAGACTGCGCTCCGCGACATCGACCATCGCCCACACCACGGACGTATCCGCAACCCGGAACAACACGTCCCCGGGCTGCGCGCGCATACCTTCAATGGCGTTACGTTCGAGCACAATGCCGTCGCGCGGAGCCGACCAGTCGATGGTGATCGGAACAGTGCCGCCCTTCCCCATAGCTGTAATTGCTGTGTCGGGGACGTCGAGATTCAACAGCCGCTGCCGCGAGCCGCGAC
>CAZQMD010000053.1:0-22364 GCA_964594185.1 uncultured Afipia sp.
ATCCATCGACCGATGCAGCAGCTTCTCGATCCATTGCACCCCGCGATAGCCGCGCTGATAGTTGTTGAGACTTCTGCGGCTCATGACCCGAATGGGTGAACGCGTGATCCATGCCGCGATCCCGCCAACCACATAGGCAGCCGGCAAGAAGAAATGCACGAGCGCCGGCGGCTGGCGCCACATCGTATATGTGAGATGCACGGCAGCGAGAGGCATCCTGAACAGGTTGAAAACGCGCGAGCGCTGGAGAGCCTGATCCGCTGCAGGCAGCGTGACCTTGATGCCGGCATTTTCCAGTTCGGCGCGCAGCGGACCATCGCCAGACAGGCTATAAACTTCAATGTTCCAGCCAGCCAACCGCAGCCGTTGGGTAACGTAGAGTAAATGGCGTTCGGTCCCACCGACACGAAGGCCGCCAACGACAATAAAAATGTCTCGGGACTTCGGATCAACTCCCCGACTGCTCATCGCAAGCTCCAAACAGCCCAATCAGACAAGCTTGCGCCTCGCAGCAGCGCCGCTCCGATGAGGGCTGAATGCACGTTTATCCTCCCCGATTTTCCGGACGAGATCCACTCAGGAACCGCGCGATCCTGATGCGGCCGAAGTCAAAAACCTGTTTCGCGACCTTGGCAGTTCCAAGGAGCAGTCCCAATGCCGCGTAGCCAGCATTCGACACATGATAAACTGCTCTTCCGCACTCGACTATCATCGCCAGGAGGTTGAATGATCTTGTCGAGAATTCTTTTACGTCAATAAGCAGACTTCGTTTCACCGGCCGCTGCCACCCGAAAAACCAGCGCGACGGTGTGAAACAGTAGAAGAATGTCGTGCCCGGAACATACTGGAAATCGCCGACCATGCTCGCAGCCATCATAAGCGGCGTGTCATGCCACCAATCCAGATGCCTCCACTCGATCTTGCGAAGAGCATCGACCTTCCAGACACCATACAGATGATGCAATTGCCCCATCGCAGCCTTGTACAAGCGATGCGAAGGCGACATTCCCCGCGTGTCGAATTCCAGATCCAGATCGGACTCTTGCCCTGCCGTCACCTCGACGATGCGGCTGCACGCCAGAATTGTCGCCGGATTAGCCTCGAGGGCCGGCACCAGGACTTCCAGATAATTATTGCTTCTGAAGTCATCGTGAGCCGCCCACATGAAATACGGCGCGCGCGCCTTCTGCAAAACGAAATTGAAGTTATCCGTTGCACAGACCGTTTGCGGCTGGCGGAAATAGCGAATCCTCGGATCGGCCTCAGCCGCACGGCGGCAGATGTCTGGCGTATCGTCGGTCGAGCCATTGTCGGAGATAACGATCTCGATATCGCTCATGGTTTGCTGGCGCAAGGCGGACAAAACCGCTTCCAGAGTCTTGCCACCATTATAGACGGGCATGCCGATGCTTGCCCGGGGAGTATTGTCAGCCGGCGGAGCAATCGAGATCATGGCGCGGTGGTCTTCCGATCGGATGAGACAATTGCAGAACGAATGAGTCCGTCGATCGCGGTGGCCATCGGCGTGAAGGTTCCAACACCCACATGTTTATTGAATTTTTTCATGTCCGCCACCAGCACATTTGGCTCTCCCTCGCGCAACGGAAGTTCGCCAAAGCGAAGGCATTTTCTCGCTCCGAAGCGGTCTGCGATCGCCTCCAATACGGATCGCACCGAGCGCGGCTCTCCGCTGCCAATGTTGAAGGCGCCGCCCGATTCGGCATCCAGCAGTCTGACAAGAAGGTCGGCGGCGTCGGGCGCATAGACGAAGTCGCGCAATTGTTCGCCATGCGACAATTTCAAGGATTGCCCGGCCCGTAGCGCCGAGATCGCCATCGGGATTAGCCGAGACGCCGGGTCGCCTGGTCCGTAAGGCAAAAACAAACGGGCCCACTTGGCCTGAAAATTATAATGCTGGGCCAGTGCCTGCGTCGCGCACCATGTCGCCACCTTGCATTTCCCGTAGATCGAAGCAGGTTGCAGCAACGTCAGATCCTCTTCGGACGGATCTTCGGACGGAGCATATTCCGCACTGCTGCCGACACCCAGGAAGTTTTGGCCGCCATGTTCGGCGAAGGCACGTACAAGGGCGATGCTCGCAACCATCCAGTCGATGTTTTCGGGAGAACTCAGATAAACACCGGGTGTCGCGATCCATGCGAGGTGAAAGAGATGAGTCGGGCGAACCTCGCTGATCACCCGGATCGCTTCGGAGGTGGCGCGAAGGTCCGCGCGATGCCATACCGCAAGGCTTTCGTCCACGTTGTTGCTTCTGCCAACCGCGTGAATCTCGTTGTAGCCGCCACGCTCAACGACCGCCCGCAGGCAGTGAGCGCCGATGAAGCCGGTCGCACCTGTAATCAGGAGGCGCTTCATCTGGCGTAATCTTCAAAACCGGCGTCCCGCTCGGAAATCACTTTCGGCTCGAACGGCCACGCAATCGAGAACGCAGGATCATTCCAACGCACACCTGCCTGCAGCGCCCCGTTGTAGACGGCTCCCATCTGATAAAAAACCTCGCTGGCATCCTCCAGCGTCAGAAAGCCGTGCGCCAGCCCGGCTGGAATAAACAATGCATTCCGGCGAGATGCCGAAAGCTCGACACCAAACCATTTCAGATAGGTCTGCGATTCCACCCTGAGATCGACTGCGACGTCGAAGATGCGGCCGGAGGTGCAACGCACCAGTTTTGGTTCCTCGCCGGGAGCAATTTGAAAATGCATTCCGCGCAGCGTTCCACACTGCCGATTCCAGGAAGAATTGCATTGCGGCCAGTGGGTCGGAAGGCCGGCGCGACGAAACGTCTCTTCATCGTATGTACGGCCGAAAGCGCCGCGCTCATCTTCGTGCAGCGCGACTTCGACCTCAACAAGTCCATCGATAGGTGTTTTTTTTAGATACACGCTTTCCTTCCTAGGGAAGAACGGACAATGCCGGTATCGCAATTACAAACTTGCCGCCCCATTCGCGGACGTGGCTGGTTTGCAGCATGATCTCTTCCTTGAGATTCCACGGCAGGATCAAAACATAATCGGGTTTGGTTTCAGCCAAACGCGAGGGAGCATGGATGGGGAGACGACTGCCGGGAAGAAACAGACCCTGCTTGTGGGGGCTGATATCGACCACGTACTCGACGAGTGCGGTGTCTATGCCGCAAAAATTCAATAGCGTATTGCCTTTTGCGGCCGCTCCATATGCGGCTACGACTTTGCCGTCGGCCTTGGCCTTGTGCAGAAAATCGAGGAGACTTGTCCGAACAGCTTCAACCTTAGCCTGGAAGCCGAGATAGCTCGCATCCGTGTCAATTCCGAAACCTGCCTCGTCCTGCCTCACCTTCGCCAACCCCCCACCCTGGGGATGCGCGCGGCTCGCAGCATGCGTAGCCATCACCCGCAGACTGCCACCGTGGGTTGGCAGTTCAGCGACGTCAAAAACTTTCAAGCCGTGCGCCGCAAAAATCTTCTCGGTTGCGTGGAGAGAAAGATAGGAAAAGTGTTCATGATAGATGGTGTCAAACTGCGTGAGCTTGATCAGCTTCAGAAGGTGCGGAAACTCCAGGCTAACAACGCCATCGGGCTTGAGCAGATGTGTGAAGCCTGAAACGAAGTCATTAATGTCAGGAACGTGCGCAAAAACGTTATTCCCGATAATAAGATCTGCCGCCCGGCCCTCACTCCGCAGCCGCTCAGCCGTTGCTTTTCCGAAGAAGGCAACATCCGTTGCCACGCCTGCTTGGCGCGCAACCTCGGCAACATTCGCCGCAGGCTCGACGCCGAGAACCGGCACCTTCATGTCCACGAAATGACGCAGAAGATAGCCGTCATTGCTTGCCACCTCGACAACCAGGCTGTCAGTGCCAAGTTGCCAACGGTCCCGCGCTGTGTGCGCAAATTGCCGTGCATGCTCGACCCAAGAGGCGGAGTAAGACGAGAAATAGGCATAGTGGCCGAATATCTCAGCCGGAGCTGCGACGTCATCGACCTGGACAAGACGGCACGCCGCGCACAACCGAGCATGCAGCGGAAAGCTAGGTTCGTTTGATCCAAGCTGGTCGCGAGACAGATAGCTGTTCGCCAGGGGCGTGTTACCGAGGTCAGCCACGCTGATACGCAAGGTCTCACTACAAAATCGGCATCGTGGCAGCGAAGTCGTGGTCATGCGGGAGTTGCTTCCGAGGAGAGGATTTCATAACGGGCGATCTGCGCCAGCGTTTCGGCCTTCATATCACGCCCCGCAAAATGAGCTTTATACCAGTCCGCCGTCCATTGGACCGTGTCCTGCATCGAAAGCAGGGGCTCCCAACCGAGAGCACTCTTGGCCAGATCCGAGGAAAGCGTAAGCACGCTGGCTTCTGGCGGATGATGTCCTGCGGCGAGCTTCCAACCCGAGCCGACGCCGAGTGCTTGACCCAGCGTATCTGCGACCTGAGCAACAGTGAGCCAGCTTCCCGGCTCTGGCCCGAAATTCAATGCACGCGGAACCGATCGAGGATCGCTGGCAAGCCGTTCGGCTAACTGAATGTATCCCCGAAGCGGTTCAAGTACGTGCTGCCAGGGCCTGACAGCATCCGGATAGCGCAGCTCAACTCTCTGCCCCGCGGAAATTGCGCGCACGACATCGGGAACGAGACGATCTTCGGACCAGTCGCCACCGCCGACCACGTTTCCCGCGCGCACAGTGCCGACCTCAGGGCCTCGTCCACCGGACAGAAAGCTGTCACGAAACGATGCCGTCAGAATCTCTGCGCAAGCCTTCGACGAACTGTAAATATCCTTGCCACCCAGCCGATCCTGCTCGCGGAAGGCCACGCCGTTGCCGTCATTCTCATAAACCTTGTCTGTCGTCGCAACGACAACAGCTTCAACGTCAGCCACATCTCTCACCGCCATCAACAGATTGAGGGTGCCCATCACGTTGGTTGCATAGGTGTTCATCGGGTCACGATAGGATGGGCGGACCAGCGACTGCGCGGCGAGGTGAAAGACAATCTGCGGCGCGGCTTTTTTCACAACACCGGCGACCGCAACCGGATCGCGTAAATCAACGGTCGCATGATTCTGGCCGGTCCAAGGCGATGCCAGCTGGTAAAGACTGGGCTCGGTGTGCGGGGTCAGCGCAAAAGCAGAAACGCTCGCACCAAGACGTTCCAGCCAAAGGCAGAGCCAGGCCCCCTTGAATCCGGTTTGCCCGGTCACAAGCACGCGGCGCCCCGACCAAAACTGGCTCATCCTCTGACTCCAGAGCCGATGCTCTTTCCTTCTGCGGGCGCTTTCAAGTCCGACCTCACCTTGCAACGACGAGAGGAAACAGGTAAATTGGATGACAATTCAATGGCTTACAGAAAAATTTTCCACACATCGGCAATGGAGCGGGTTGCTTAGCACAGCGTCCAAGTTCGATGCAATCGACGGCTCTGCGCCTATTGGAGGGGTCGATGAAATAGGCTATCGCAGGCCACGCAACTCCACAGTCTTACCCTGCAGCACCATTCCGAGCGCATCTCGGCGCCAGACTGCAGCTTCACTCAGAGAGCCTCGGTATGAAATGCGTCATTCTTGCTGGCGGGATGGGCACCCGGCTCGCCGAAGAAACCGACATCCGGCCAAAGCCGATGGTCTCCATCGGCGAGCAGCCGATCCTCTGGCACATCATGAAGCTCTACACGCATTATGGCGTGAACGATTTCATCATTTGCCTTGGCTACAAGGGCTATCTGATCAAGGAGTATTTCGCGAACTATCACCTCCATAGCGCCGACGTCACGATCGACCTTGTCGAGAACAAGATCGAATATCATCATCGGCGCAACGAACCATGGCGGATCACGCTGGTAGATACCGGCGAACAGACCATGACGGGTGGACGCGTGAAACGGATTCGCGATTATCTCGATCCGGCCGAACCGTTCTGCATGACCTACGGCGACGGCCTTTCCAATATCGACCTCGCGGCCGAAATTGCCTTTCACAAGAGCCACGGACTGAAGGCAACCGTCGCCTGCGTACGGCCGCCGGCCCGTTTCGGAAATATTGTCCTCTCCGACATGAAGGTGACGGCCTTTCAGGAAAAGCCGCAAACCGAAAGCGGCCTGATCAACGGCGGATTTTTTGTGCTCGACCCATCCGTGATTGATCTGATCGACAACGATGCAACGGTCTGGGAGCGTGAGCCGATGGAAAAGCTTGCGGCGACAGGCCAGCTTGCAGCCTGGCGACATGACGATTTCTGGCAGCCGATGGATACGCTACGCGACAAACAGCAACTGGCGCGGCTCTGGGAATCCGGAGAGGCTCCGTGGAAGGTCTGGAAAGCATAAGCCTCAAGATTAATGGCTTTCTCACGGATCACATCCCCAGCAATCTTCTCCCTGCCGAATACAAACGATGGAACGCGTAAATTCCATCGTTTCGCAGACCCGGCAATGCCCACACCATTACGCCGAAGGTCACCAGTGCCGTAAAGCCGGCTTGCAGAACGCCGATCCAGGGGTTCTGATTGGTCGTAACAAGTAACCACGCACATCCAAAAATGATGGTTGCAATAGCCATCGGAAACAGCGTGTCAATCAACCACCAACGCGGCAGCTCCTTTTTTAAAAGCCGGCGGTGCATGAGCGGCGCCTCGAACAGGTAGTAGCCGACGTTAGTGGCAATCCAGCACAATGCAGCAGCCTGCGGCCCGATACGAGGTACAAAAATGAAAAGGAAAGGAAGCGTCACGGCAATCGCGACGACATTCTTGACAACCGACAACCGCGTCCACCCCGCCGCGATCTGCAAGAAATAAAGGGGATTTGTGACTGTGTTGAACAGCGTACCCAGTGCAATAAGCGGCAATAGCTCTGACACCGGCTCGACGAGCGGAGAGGCTTTGCCAAGCCAGATTTCGATCAAGGGACGCGCGAACACAATTAAACTTGCGGTCACGGGCAGGATGAGCACAACGATGATCTGTGTCCACCGGTGATATTCCCGCGCCAGCACCCTCTCCTCTCTCCGGTAAACGAGTTGCGCAAAATGCGGCATCAGCGTGCTGGTCACGGGTTGCGTCAGAACCGTCGAGAGCTGCTGCGCCAGCGAAACGCCCAGAGTATAGGCTGCCAGTTGTGACAGGCTGCAATACTTTGCCACGATCAGGCTCGGCGCCTGCGTCAACATTGCTCCCATAAGACCGATCAATAGATTACCGAGAGCGAACCGCCACACCTTCAGTGGAATTCGAGGGTCGATTCTCGCTGGCAACGATGAGGCAGGCATCAACCGCCATAACGTCATTCCCAACGATGCGCTCAAAACGAGCGACATAAAAGCGGTCCAGAAAAGATAGAGTTCGATCGAAGGAGCGACCAACCACAATAGAAGCGCCGAACCCCCGTAAGTTACGGTTAGGGCGATCATGCGAATGACAACGAGAATGTCCTGGCGCTGCAAGCCGACGAAGCCACCGCTATAGAGCATGCCCGGCCATTGGGTTCCGATCCCCAGCCCAATCAAACGAACGGCAGTTATCAACTGATCTTCGGAAAGACTCCCACCAGCGATCCCGTGCCGCGCGATCCATGGTGCAGCAACGACGATCGATCCACCGACCAGCAACGCAGTGAGGATCGAAACAATTTCCAGCGTCCGCAGCAGATTGCGCGCTTCATTGACCGCATCTTGGTTACGCCCCAATCTGGCAAGTTCTCGCGACAAGGTCGGACTGACGCATTGGTCGAGAAACAGAAGAAACATCGCGACGGTCGCGCTAAAACCGACGAGTCCGTAGTTATCCGGTCCCAACAAGTGGACGAGAACGGGAGTGAGAAAAATCTGCAGAAGCGCAAGCCAGAAACGCGAAATAGCGTTGGCTGTGATGTTAATAGCGAGTGTCAGGGAATTTCTCCCTGAGAAAATGCCACCGATGCTTCGGTTTTCAATTTTGCAACCGCGCTCAAAAACACATCAATATTCGTCTCATATAAATCATCTTTCAGCATAAGAAGTTTATCGTCTGGCAAATCCCACCACGCACTTCCGAGCAACTTGGCAATAGCTTCTTCCGAAAAACGATAACGAATGGTCTTGGCGGGATTTCCCACGACAATCGCGTAAGCAGGTACTGATTTAGTTACCACCGAGCCAGCACCAATGATTGCACCCGTTTCAATGCTTACACCGGACAGGATAATTGCAGACGCTCCAATCCAAACATCATGACCGATTGTGACGGCCCCCTTGGTCACCGCATCGCGATTGGAGCGAACCGCACCGCCCGGGTCACGGTCAAAAATCATAGTCCGAAAGGGATAGGTGGAAGGCAAATTCGTCGGATGATCAACATGAGCCAAAATCTGCACGCCGGGAGCAAATGAACAGAAACTTCCGATAGTAACCGCCGTGTCTTTCGAGACACTCGATATGGTTGAGCGGTTGAGCCCATAGGTATGCCGCCCAACGGAGAGAAACGAAGAAAACTGCTTGAATGAATCTTCTTCTTCACGCCTCTCGCCCGATTCAAGAAGGCGTTTGACGGTTGCTTCAAGAAAACGCTTGATCTTTGCTCCAACAGCTTCACCGCTTTTGAACAAACTCATGGTCATTTTCTTCTCGTATATTCTTCAGCAAGCCATAATAGCCCTTGCTGAAAGAGTAACCATCACGGTTTCCGCGTAAACGTTTTGCCCCAGGCACTTCGTTCCATAAGCCGACGTGACCATGGCTCCGCCACGTCATAGCTGAGAGTCTGGTTGTCGGCTATCAGCAGGTTGGGATGTCCCGGTCTCCGGAACGTGCCGCTATCCATCCATTCCTCCGGCTCAAATATTGCCCCATCAGCTCCGACGACAACAGCTTTCAACCCATGCGCCTTCAGAAATCGCGTCATTCCTCGCCAACCGCTCTCCAATGCATGAGCATCACGCTTTGTTTCAGGCATTTTGATCATTTCGGAAAACTGTACAAAAGTTTTCCGACCGATGAGGAAAGCATTCGACCGAAGATGCGGGTTAGGGTACGCGGGAAATGTCTTGCAATCTCTTATCGCCAGAAACGGATCTCTCACGGCATGGATGGCTGTTCCAGCCAACGCTTTAAATACTCCCTTGCTGGAGAGAACCTCCGCCATACCGGGCAAGATGTTTTTAAAAACCGGACGAATTGTGCCGAACGATCCGGTCGCACCAGCCGCTCCGACATCCGGATTTTTTATCGCCACGCTCAGTTTAAGGAGCCAGTTCTGTGCCTGTATCCGGCTATGCGTATTGAGAAAACAAACATAGTCGTGTGACAACAAAGGAGCCGCACGCATATAAGCGGCCCAATCAAATCCGTCATCGGGCAAGTCAATGATCCGAGCGGAAAAAGAACGCAGCCTCCATTCCAATTCAACGCGTTCCGTACTTTCCTTCCAACCTTTGCTCAGCACGATAAAATCGTGATCCAGCCCTGCTGGATAGGTTCGATATGACTTCAGAAAATCTTCTAGGCTAGCCAACCCTCCGCCCTCGCCTCGAGCAAGAAAAACAACGGCGACGGATGGGGAATTCATATTGGTCGTTATTTTGCTCATGACGCCAGCGCAGTTAGCGACCGTCCCCATGCAGCCCGTTCCATAACCCGACGAGAGAAGACTTTGGCTTCCTCATAATTTCTTGTCTGGTTATCAGCGACCAGCAAATTAGGCTGGTTTGGCACGCGGAACGTTTTACTCGCGAGCCATTCGTTCGGTCCATAAGTTAGACCATCCGCACCCGCTACAACGACTTTCCGGCCCTTAGACGCCAAAAAATGCGTCAGCCCTTTACGTCCGCATTCCATGATGAATGCATGACGTTTTTCAACAGGGATCGAGAACTGATTTGAAAAATCCATGAATATGTCCCGCCTTAAACAGAAGACATTGCTTCTTAAACAAGGATTTGGGAACGGAGCAAATTCACGAACCTGCCGGAGGTAATGGTAAATGCCGCCAAATGTAGATACGTAAGCCGCATATACCAAAGCCATCGCGAGGCCACGCCTTCTCGCATAGTCAGCAACTTCCTCAGAAATAATACGGAAATTCTGAAGGAGGGTCCCCCAGCTTCCAGTCGCCCCCGCTGCTCCGACATCTGGCCCTTCGGCTGCTACACGCAAATGTCCAAGCCAGCCGTCTACAAGAATGCGGCTATGACTATTAAGAAAGCAGATCCATTCCTCGCGTATCTGCGGTACTGCCCGCATGTAGGCGCCCCAATCAAACCCATCGTCCGGAAGATCGATGATGGTGGCATCATGCTGGAGTGCCAACACACCGAGACGATCGCGTCCCGGCACAGAATCCCAGCCCTTTGCAAGCAAAATCAGGCGATGTGGGATACCGGCAGGGTGGTCGCGATAGGACGCAAAAAATGCTTCCGCGGACTCAATACCCGCATCAATGCCGCGTGCCAGAGTCATGCACGCATTCTCCAATCGATAACCGAGATAAGCCACGAAACATCAAAACACCGCGTTTCAGCGACGAATATCTCGGAGGCACTGAGCAGAGTATCTGACTGACCGCAAGGGCTTTGCACCTGGAGCCAGGTTTGACTTATTCTATGCCAGAACGGCGTGTTCTATGCCTGAACGGCGTGAAAAAATCCAGCACGGTTGCGAAGCTTCCAAGTTCAGCGCAACCATGGAAACGACGATTATCCCCGAGTGCGAGATCATTCGCCTTCTCCTTATGCGTATTTGGAAATTTGAGCCTTCAGCCATCTTGTAGAATTTGTAGGGTTCTGGCTCAAGAAGACACAAGATCCGTTTACGGTACCTCTGCCTAGACCGAGTATTCATGACCCCACCATCCGTTCCAACCCTCCTTTACGTCGAAACGGAGGACAAGGCCTTCCTGTCCCATCGGCTCCCTATGGCGCGTGCGGCACGCGACGCGGGTTTCGATGTTCATCTGGCGGCCTTGGCGGGATCAAAGGCTGACGCCGTTCGCGCCGAGGGCTTTAAGGTCCATCCGATCCCGTTCCGGCGCGGCGGCCTGTCGCCCTTCGGGGCAATCTCGACCATCCTGGCGCTGCGCAAGATCAAGCGCGAACTCTCCCCGTCCCTCGTGCATCATGTCGGTATGCAGATGTGCGTGCTGGGCGGCGTCTCGTCATTGGGAATGGCCACGCCGCAAGTGAACGCCATGACCGGCCTTGGCTATGCGTTCACTGCAACGACAGCCAGAGCGCTGACTCTGCGCGTCATCATCGCGGTTGCACTGAGGTTCCTGCTCAATCGGGATCACGCGGTGTTTCTTGTCCAGAACCCCGATGACCGTGCCGCGCTCGAGACCATCGGGATAGATCCCCAGAGGCTCGCGCGTATCCCCGGCTCAGGAGTCGACACGGATAAGTTGACGCCTCTTCCAGAACCCGCTGGCGCGATCACTGTCGGATTTGCCGGACGGCTTCTCACCAGCAAGGGTATTCGCGCGCTGGTTGCTGCACACAGGATTCTGCGCGCGCGCGGCATCGACATCCGCCTGCGTATTGCCGGCGATCCTGATCCGGCCAATCCTGACTCGGTCACACAGGACGAGGCGCAGCAGTGGAACAATGAACCCGGCATCGCATGGCTGGGGCATATTGCCGACATCACAACACTGTGGCGCGATTCCCATATCGCAGCCCTTCCATCGCACCGCGAAGGCCTGCCAAAAAGTCTTCTGGAAGCTGCCGCATGCGGCCGGCCGCTCGTCGCCACGGACGCTCCCGGTTGCCGAGAAATTGCGATCCACGATCAAACTGGATTGCTGGTCCCGATCGAAGACCCTCAGGCCCTCGCCGACGCCATCGGCAAACTGGCCGCCTCACCGGAACTGCGCATGCGCTATGGCGCGGCGGCGCGGCAACTCGTTGTGGAGAAGATGTCCGCACAAGCGATCGGCGCCGCGATTGTCGATCTCTATAGGCAACAGATTCAGCGCCAGCGCTGACGCTGCCTCACGCACTATCGGTAGCGGGGTTCAACTCACGTCAGAAGGGCGCAAACCTGCGGGTTTCGCATTTGTCGTTGATCACGGCGGGCCGCCAGCTGGCAACGGTTTCTCCCTTCAGGAAGAACGTGAAATAGCGCAGCTCCGTGCCGGCACTTCCGCGCGAACATACTGTCCACTTCTCCGGCCCGGACTGGGCTTCATTCGGCCCGATATTGGAAACCTCGGAGCGGCTGACGTCCTTCATCGTCTGCGTGATCTGACGGATTCGCTCAAAGATGATTTTCTGCTGTCTGGAATCCGGCTCGGGATCCGGCTGAACCGAATCCTGCACATCGAAAAAGAACGTGCACCCGCCAAGCATTACAGTCGCGAGCAGCAACTGAAGCCACCGTACCGCCACCAATGATGCTCACTCCCGCCTGTCCGGGGGCCTTACTATCGTTTTGGCGCTTCGGTGAAAAGCGGCTTGCGGGGGCTTGAAAAAATGCGGCCGGATACAGGCAGCGGCCCCTGGCCGAAATATCCAGAAATTTTTCCGAGGGACACCACCGAAGAACATACCTCAGACACATGTCTTAAGAAGACGGCGTTGTCCCTGGGACGTTGTCACCCCCGGCCGGTTTGATTAAACACCTTGCCGGGCCGTCCCCCCCTGAAACCCTATTCCAGCATCGTGGATTTCATGTCCGATCGACCATCCAGCAATGTCGACCCCGCGGTCGCCGCAGGTTTTGGCCATGAATGGTCGACGTTCCGTCAGGGGGAGGATGCCTTCTCCGCGGAGGACCGGGCCGCCATCTTCGACTCCTATTTCCACATTTTCCCGTGGGACCGCCTCCCGACCGACTCTGTCGGAATGGATGTCGGATGCGGCAGCGGGCGATGGTCGGTGATGGTGGCGCCCCGCGTCGGTCATCTGCATCTTCTCGATGCCAGCGCCGATGCCCTGAATGTGGCACGCGGCAATCTGGCCGCCGCGAAGAACGTGACCTTCCATCATGCCAGTGTGGGCGATCTGCCGCTTCCCGACGCGTCGCTCGATTTCGCATTTTCGCTGGGGGTGCTGCATCACGTCCCCGACACGCAGGCCGCGATTTCCAAGATTTCCACCAAGCTCAAGCCCGGCGCGCCGTTTCTGATCTATCTCTATTACGCACTGGATAACCGGCCCGCCTGGTACCGCGCGCTGTGGAAGTTCAGCAACATCTTCCGCGTCGTCATCTCAAATCTGCCGGAGAAACCACGGCTCTGGATCAGCCAGATGATCGCCGTGTTTATCTACTGGCCCCTGGCGCGTTTCGCTGCCCTCGTTGAAAAGCTTGGATTCTCCGCCGCAGCGCTGCCGCTGGAATCCTACAAGGATCGCGCGTTCTATGTGATGAGAACCGATGCCTATGACCGATTCTGCACCCGCCTCGAACAGCGTTTCACGCGGGAGCAAATCCAGAACATGCTGACGGTTGCCGGATTTCAGGACATCCGCTTCTCGGACCGCGTACCATACTGGTGCGCCGTCGGCATCAAGCGCTGACGCGATGATCGCCGCATCATGAAGTCAGCGCTCATCATCGCGACGCCGCTCATCGCCTGCATCCTTTGCGCTGTCCTTGTTGTATTGCTTCGCCCCCTGCTCCAGCGCTATGCGCTGGCGCGGCCAAATGCGCGCTCGTCGCATAGAATCCCAACACCGCAGGGCGGCGGGCTGGCGGTGATCATTGCGATCATCGCCGCCGTTGCATGTTCGGGTTTATTATCCGGACCGGCAGCAAGCTCCGAGCTGCTTGCGCTCTTTGTTGCCACCGTTCTGCTGGCTTTTGTCGGGGGCTACGATGACCTGCGGACGATCTCCGTCCTGCCCCGCCTGTTGATGCAGGCGGCAGCCGTCGGGATCGTGCTTGCAGCTCTTCCCGCTGAGTTTCATCTCTTTCCGGCCCTGCCCGTGTGGGCCGAACGCATCCTGCTGCTGATCGCCGGGTTGTGGTTCGTCAATCTTGTGAACTTCATGGACGGCCTCGACTGGATGACCGTCGCGGAAGTCGTGCCCGTGATGGGCGCGCTGGTACTGTTCGGTCTCTGCGGCCAGCTATCCACCGTGCCAACAATGATCGCACTCGCGCTCGGCGGCGCGATGATTGGCTTCGCACCCTTCAACAGGCCGGTTGCGAAACTCTTTCTCGGCGATGTCGGCAGCCTGCCGATCGGCCTGCTGATGGGATGGTGCCTGCTGCAACTTGCGGGCAACGGCCACCTAGCGGCAGCACTGCTGCTTCCGCTCTACTATCTCGCTGACGCGACGCTTACGCTGTTGCGGCGCTTGATGAAGGGTGAAGCCGTCTGGGTTGCGCATCGCTCCCACTTTTATCAGCAGGCGACCGACAACGGATTCAGTGTCATTCAGGTGGTTCGCGACGTCTTTATTCTGAACATCGCGCTCGCGGCTTTTGCCGCAGTCACCATCTGGATGAAATCACCCGCTGTTCAGGTCATCATGCTTTTGCTCGGCCTCGGCGCGGTGACAGTCGTGCTCCGCCGCTTTTCCCGTCCGCGCAAAACGGCGAGCTGAGCTTACGCCGCTCCGCTCTTGAATTCCGGAATCGCGTCCTTGAGCACGCCGACAATCACGCTGCGCTGCTCGCTAACCACGGCCTTCTCCAGCGTGGATAACCACCGCTGCAGCGTGTCCAGCGGCGGCTCGTTGGGACGCGCCGCGACGATGCCGGCGATCCCGATGTCCGCTGTGGGCTCTTCATGCGCAAACAGGATTTCGTTGAGGCGCTCGCCGGGCCGCACTCCGGTGAACACGATGTCGATGTCATAGCCAGGCTGCAAACCGGACAACCGGATGATGCGCTCAGCGAGATCGACGATCTTGACCGGCTGCCCCATGTTCAGGACATACACCGAGACGTCCGGCCGCACCGGACCAAGTGCGTGGGTCGCGGACGTCACAACGAGATCGCAGGCTTCACGAATGGTCATGAAGTAACGCACCATATCCGGATGCGTCACGGTGACGGGGCCGCCAGCTTCGATCTGTGCCTTGAACTTCGGCACCACCGAACCGTTCGACGCCAGCACATTGCCGAACCGCACCGAAATCAGCCGCATCGGCGTCTTGCCGTTGGCCTTGCGCATCAACTCGCGGTCGAGCGCCTGGCAATACATTTCGGCAAAGCGCTTGGTCAGCCCGAGCATCGACACCGGCTCGATCGCCTTGTCGGTGGAAATCATCACCATCGCTTCAGCGCCCGCGGCCACTGCCGCGTCAGCCACATTCACTGTGCCAAAGATGTTGGTCTTGACGCCCTCGCCCCAATCGCGCTCGAGGATCGGAACGTGCTTCAGAGCTGCAGCGTGGAAGACGATATCCGGCTTGAACGCGCTCATGAGGTGCGTAATGCGGTCGCGATCGCGAATGTCGGCAATACGGCCTTCGATCACGGCATCCGGAAATTTCGCGGTCAGGCTTTCGACTACCGCATGCAGCGCGGGTTCGGCATTCTCCACGATCAGCAAACGCGACGCGCCGAAGGTCACGGCGCGGTCGCATATTTCAGAGCCGATCGATCCGCCACCGCCGGTGACGACAACTGATTTTCCCTTCACGAACTTTTCGAGCCGCTGATAGTCGATCTTGACGCTCGGCCGCAGCAACAAATCTTCCACAGCTACCGGCGCAAGACGCGGGGCTTCACCGCTTCCTTCCAGCGACGGCAGGCGGCTGACCGTCAACCCGAGTTTGCGGGCACGCGTCAGAACCGATTCCGGCGAGGCATCGGCCTCGAAGGCCGATGGCAGCATGACGACGCGTTCGAGAGGCCGCTCCCGGTTCGAGAAGTCATCGACGACGTCCCCAAGATCGTCAATCGCGCCAAGAACGGGAATGCCACGGATCGACTGCCCCCGATCCGATACGGACGGTGACAGGATGCCGACCGGCCACATGCGCTTTACAGCACCGCTCTCAATGCCGCGCAACAACACTTCCGCATCCGCGGCGCGGCCAACCAGCAGCGTCGGCGAGGCATCAAGGCTGCGCGATTCACTCAAGGTGCGGGTGTAACGGAAATAGCGATAGGCGATGCGCAAGGCGCTGAGCGCAAAATTCTGCAGGAACCAGTAGATGACGATGGTCGTCTTGCCGAAGAAGAAGGTGCCGTAAACGTTCGGCGCGATGAAGATGTAATCCAGCACCAGCAGCATCAATGCCAGCACTGTCGAGGTTTTCGCGATATTGATGAAATCCGGCAGCGAGATGAAGCGCCACTTGGTCGTCGTCAGCTTGAAAACGTAACAGACAATCACGCTGAAGATGACGAAGTAAGGCAGGATGCGCAGCAACAGCGGCAGACGCTCGGTGAGACCGCTGCCCTCAAACCGCAGATAGAAACTCGCCACGACGGCAAAAACAGTCGCCAGCGCGTCATGAACGGCGATCAGCAGGTTGCGCCATGTGAGGCGCCGCAATCCGAACCAGGATGATCGGGCCATGGTCAGGCCTGCCTCGCATGCAGGGGAGCATGCAGTTGCGTGAGCGGTGCGATCTGCCCGCGAGATGCGCCAGACACCATGCCTCCCGCGACTCCGACGGCCAGCACGTAGATCCATCCTTCCGTAAAATCGAACAGGTGGGAGTTCAGCAGCGAACTAAAGAAGTTCTGCGCGACCGAGGCCAGACCGATCCATGCGAACAGTCCGTCTTTGCCAATAAACATCCGCAAGTGCACTATCCACATCACGTAGAGAAGAACGACGCCGACAGCGCCCCACTGAATAGCGACATTCAGCGTCTGATTGTGCGGATTTGCGATCACCTCAGCGGATACACCCGTTTGCCCGACGGCATCGCGCTCGAACAATGCCCTGGTTGAACCTGTACCGTGCCCGAGCACAGGAGCAGCCTCGAAGAATTTTAGCGACTTTCGCCAAAACTCTAGGCGCTGGCCCGTCGAGGTCGCGGCATTGGTCGCGCGGTAAGCCTGATATTCCGTGAGCGCTCCCTCCACACGAAAACGCAAATAAGACGACGTGTTCCAGGCCACAAAGCTCGCGACGATGGCGACGACGACCAATGAAAGCGCCATACGCCTGCTGAAGAACATCCCGACAAACAGAACGAACAGGATCGGGACACAAACCAACGCGGTCCTCGAATTGGAGACGAACACCATGTTGGTGACGAAGCCAAAAGCCAGAATTCCAAGGACCAGCGCGGTCCGCTTCATGCCACGCGACAGTGCATACATCGCGGCACCAAGCGACCCAAACGCACAGAGCGTAAACTCCTGCGCCTGCGCGATGGTGTTTTTCACCGGAACCCCAGCAATGCCCGATGATCCGGTCATGACGCGCGGATTTATGAACATGGCCCACGACAGGAGCAGAACCACTGCACAGGATGCGACGAACCCGACCGCCACCCAAACGCCGCGTCCGGACTTCTCAAAATGCAGAATGAGAACCGGAATCGCCAGCAGCTTGGCGACCTGACCAAGACTGTGCAAGCGCGTCGCCCACGGAATATCGACGGCCCATAATGTTCCGAGCGCAGCCAGCGCAAACAGCAGAACCGGAATCCAGCAGGCGGGCCGGCTCACGAAGTGAGCGAGATCCCGCCGCTCTGCGGTCGGGATCAGCAACACCAGCCACGCGACCGCAAAGATCGCAACAAACGACGTCGACCATGGCAGCGAGATGGCCAGCAACACCACCGCGATATCCGCAGCCCTGGTCCATGCGGCCGTATTGCGCCAGAGCGAGGGCGCAGCGTCGATCCCGCTTGACGCGTGCACCGTCATGCCTTGTTCTCTCGCGCACGCTTGACCAGAGACGTGGTGCTGTGGCCCGGCAGAATATCGACCAGCACGACCTCGCCGCCATTGGCCGCGACAAGCTCGTGCCCCACCACCTGCTCGCGGGTGTAATCGCCGCCCTTCACCAGCACGCTTGGCTTGATCTGTGTGATCAGCTCCAGCGGCGTATCCTGTTCGAAGATCACAACGAGATCGACCGCTTCGAGCGCCGCAAGCACTTCGGCGCGCGAGCGCTCGTCCTGCACCGGCCGCTCCGGCCCCTTCAGCCGGCGCACCGATGCATCGCTGTTGAGGCCAAGGATCAGACGATCACACGCGGCGCGTGCCTGCGTGATCACGCGGACATGGCCCGGATGAAGAATATCGAAACAGCCGTTGGTGAAGCCGACGCGCAGCCCTTGCGCGCGCCATTCGGCCACGCGCGCATCGAGATCGTCAGCAGTCGACGCGATCTTCTCTTCCGCCGCGAGTGAGGCATGCGGCAAAATCTTCCGGCGCAATTCGGCCAGCGACACCGTCGCGGTGCCGGGCTTGCTGACGGCAACGGCCGCACCCGCCGCCGCGCAACGCAGCGACGTATCCCAATCTGTTCCTGCCGCCATGGTCACGGCGAGCACAGCAGCAACTGTATCGCCTGCACCTGACACGTCGCGCACCTTTGCGGGCTGGGCCGGAACATGAACCAGCGTGCCATCGCGATGCGCCAGCGTCATGCCGTCTTCGCTTTTTGTCACAAGAACGGCTTCAGCATCGGCAGTGCGCAATGCCTCAATCGACGCATCGGCAATATCGGCGTCCGACTGGATGCGGCGGCGTGTGGCCTCGGCAAACTCCTTGCGGTTCGGCGTCAATAGCGTCGCGCCGCGATAGATCGCCAGATTCGCGCTCTTCGGATCGACGATCACGCGCTTGCCGAGCTTGCGCGCGGCATCGATCACGTTTCGGATCACACGCGCGGTCAAAACACCCTTGGCATAATCCGACAGCAGCACGATGTCGGCACGCGGCAACGCCGAGACGACTGCATCGATCAGCTTGCGCTCGGTGACTTCCGAAGCGGGCGCAGACAGTTCCCAGTCCGCACGCAGCATGTGCGTGGAAAAATGTTCGGAAACGAAGCGTACCTTGCGCGTGGTCGGACGCGCAGGATCGACAACCAGCACCGGCTCGATCAGCTTTTCCTTCGCCAGTTCCGCCTTCAGGGTTTCGCCTGCGGCGTCACTGCCGACGAGGCCGACAAAAAAGCACTTCGCGCCGAGCGCCGCGATATTGCGCGCGACATTGCCCGCGCCGCCGACATTGATCTCGCTGCGGCGCGCCGCGATCACCGGCGCAGGCGCTTCCGGCGAGATGCGCGAGACTTCGCCATAGACGAATTCGTCCAGCATCAGATCGCCGACGCACAGCACGGTCTGGCGGACAATCGCTTGCGACAGCGCGTCAAAGTCGAACATGAGAACGCCTATATCCCTCTACCTGATCAGCGATAGCGATCGGGCCGGTCGAGAAAATCCCTGACATAGCTGCCGACGCCATCTTCCAGCGCCGTGAAGCCGCCATTGTAGCCCGCGCCGCGCAGATGATCGACCTCTGCCTGCGTGAAGTACTGGTAGCTGCCGCGAATTTGTTCCGGCATGTCGATGTATTCGATATTCGGCTTTGCCCCAAGCGCACCATAGGCGGACAGGATCAGGTCACGGAAGCTGCGGGCGTGGCCAGTGCCGACGTTGAAAAGACCGCTTACCGAGCGCGTTGCCAGCAACCACATGATGACCCGCACCACGTCATCGACATGGATGAAATCGCGGCGCTGGTCGCCGTCCGCGATGCCGTCGCGATGCGACTTGAAGAGCTGCACAACGCGGCCTGCGCGAATGTCGTCAAAGCGCTTCGCGAGCACGCTCATCATCGTGCCCTTGTGATACTCGTTCGGGCCGAACACGTTGAAGAATTTCAGGCCCGCCCATTGCGGCGGCATCTTCTCGCCCTTGGCGATGCGCTCCATGAGCGCAAGGTCGAACAGGTGCTTGCTCCAGCCGTAGAGATTCATCGGCCGCAGGGTTTTCAGCGCCGCGAGCGATTCATCGTCGCGAAAGCCCTGGTCGCCGTCGCCATAGGTCGCTGCAGACGATGCATAGATGAACGGAACGGAATTGGCCGTACACCAGTCGAGCAGGCGCATCGACAGGCGAAAGTTGGTCTCGATCACGAGGTCGCCGTCGGTCGCGGTGGTTTCCGAAATCGCGCCCATATGGATGACGGCATCGAGCTTCCGCCCGTTCAGCCACATCATCAGTTCCGCAGGCGGGACGATGTCAGCGAGTTGCCGTTTGGCGAGATTGCGCCACTTCCCGTCAGACCCGAGAAAGTCGCACACAGCCACGTCCGCGCGGCCCGCATCGTTGAGGGCGGCGACGATGTTCGATCCGATAAAACCGGCTCCGCCGGTCACCAACAGCATGAAGGAATCCCGCCCTAACTGACGCGGGTCACCTTTGCCCCAACCCTGCCCCTCAGGCAACTCACGTCCACCGGCTTGGTGAAGGCCGGGGATGGGCTCCTGACCCATGAAAAGGCATCTGGACGCCGTGCAGGCGACGCGGTAACCGGCTGATCGTCCACAATTCTCTTGGACTCGTAACTATCGGCCCGAAACCCTTCGACAAATGAATATAAATTCATTTCTAAGCGATATTGGGGTGACACCCGATCCCTCGGAAACCAGCCCGGTTCTGGTCGTTCCGTATATGTGGATCGGCGATTTCGTGCGGGGGCACACCGTGGTCCGGGTGCTCAAGGAGCGCTGGCCGAACCGCCCGGTAGATCTGCTGGTCACGAGCCTCTGCGCCCCGCTGGTCGATTACATGCCGGGCGTCCGCAAAGGCATCGTCTGGGACCTGCCGCGCGGGCAACTCGCCCTGAAGAAACAATGGGCGCTGGCGGAGCAACTCCGGGCCGCCGTCTACGGCACCGCGCTGGTGATGCCGCGGACCTGGAAATCAGCCATTGCTCCGACGCTGGCGGGAATTCCCCAGCGCACCGGATGGGTCGGCGAGGTCCGCTTCGGCCTGATCAATGACTGGCGCTGGGGCGAGCGCAGCATGCCTCGCTTCATCGACAAGAACGCGGCCCTCGCCCTGCCTGCCGATGCGCCGCTGCCGAAAGAATGGCCGGTGCCGCAGCTTGTGGTGCCGCCCGCCGAGGTCGCCGCGTGGCGGCAGGCCAACAACCTCGGCCAGACCTCCGCTGTGGCGCTGGCGCCCGGCTCGGTCGGTGCCTCCAAGCGCTGGACCTATTACAAGGAAGCCGCCCGGATGTTCGCCGAGCAGGGCCTCGACGTCTGGGTCGTGGGCGGCCCCGGCGAAAAGACTATCGCAACCGAGATCGCAAGCTTCGGCGGCCCGCGCGTGCGCGACCTCACTGGTACGGACCTGCGCAACGGCATCATGGCCATGGCCGCTGCCAAGACCGTGATTTCCAACGACTCCGGACTAATGCATATCGCCGCCGCCATCGGCACCCCGGCAATCGGCATTTTCGGCCCCACCAGCCCCTATCACTGGGCGCCGCTGAACGGCCTTGCCGCCACCATCAAGCGCGCCACCGACCTGCCCTGCCAGCCGTGCCACAAGCCGGTCTGCACCCAGAACGATCATCACTGCATGCGCGACATCGCGGCCTCGGAGGTCGTGGAGACGGCGCAGCGCGTGATGGCGGAGGCCCGTTAATCTCGACAGCTGGCGGCATTTGCACCCTACTTGCGCCGCTATCGCGCTGTGACTACCACTGACGCCTGATCAACGACGCGGTGACATGTGAGCCAGGACCGGATCGCGGCCCATTTCCAGAGTTCGCTCGATGGCCTGACCAAGGCCGTGCAGAGCGCTGATCTGCGCGCAACAACACACGCCATCGCGCGCACGGTTGCCGATGCGCTGAAGGCAGGCAACAAGCTGCTGCTGATCGGCAATGGCGGCAGCGCGGCCGACGCGCAGCACATCGCCGCCGAAATCGTCGGACGCTACAAGCAGGAGCGTCCCGGCTGGGCCGCCATCGCGCTCACCACCGACACCTCCGCGCTGACAGCCATCGCCAACGACTACGGCTTCGAACAGATCTTTGCGCGGCAGGTGCAGGGACTCGCGAAGCGCGGCGACGTGCTGTTCGCGCTCACCACGTCGGGTCGTTCGCCGAACATTCTTGCCGCGCTCAAGATCGCGCGCGATCTCGGCGTGACGACCATCGGCTTCACCGGCATCAACGGCGAAAGCATGCGCGCCGCCTGCGATCATCTGTTCGTCGCGCCGACCGATGATACACCGGTGATCCAGCAGGTTCACATGATGGCGATGCATGCGATCTGCGACGAGGTCGAGCAGGCGCTGATTGCAGCGACGAAAGAAAAATGAGCGCAGAGAAGAAGCCTGCGGCGTTTCTCGACCGCGACGGCGTCATCAATCTCGACGATGCCTATGTCGGCACCAAGGAGCGTCTGCGCTGGATGCCGGGCATCGCGCCTGCGATCAGGGCGCTGAATGAGGCAGGCTATTACGTCTTCGTCTTCACCAATCAGTCCGGCGTCGCGCGCGGATTCTTCTCCGAAGACGATGT
>CAZQMD010000054.1:0-21891 GCA_964594185.1 uncultured Afipia sp.
ACATGGCCTATGCCATGGGCCTGCCGCTGGCCGCGACCAATCAGCCGTATTTCGCCACTGCCGATGATTACGAGGCGCATGATGCCTTGCTCTGCATCGCGGGCGGGCGTCTGGTGTCGGAAACCGACCGTGACCAGCTGACACCGGATCATCGCTTCAAGACCCGCGCCGAAATGGCGGTGTTGTTCGCCGACTTGCCGGAAGCGTTGGCGTCCACCGTCGAGATCGCGAAGCGCTGCGCTTACCGGCCGCGCACACGCAAGCCGATCCTGCCGCGCTTCACGGTGGGCGGTGACAATGCGGCCGACGGCGAGAACGCCGAGGCTGAGGAATTGCGCCGTCAGGCCGAGGACGGCCTTGCGTGGCGTCTGCAGAAATACGGTCTGGCGCCCGGCACCACGGAAGAAGATTACGCAAAGCGTCTGGCGTTCGAGATCGACGTCATCACGCGCATGAAGTATCCCGGCTACTTCCTGATCGTGTCCGACTTTATCAAGTGGGCGAAGTCGCACGGCATTCCGGTGGGGCCGGGTCGTGGTTCGGGCGCGGGTTCGCTGGTCGCTTATGCGCTGACCATTACCGACCTCGATCCGATCCGCTTCGGTCTGCTGTTCGAGCGTTTCCTCAATCCGGAACGCGTCTCGATGCCGGACTTCGACATCGACTTCTGTCAGGATCGCCGCGGCGAAGTGATCCGCTATGTGCAGGAACGCTATGGCCGCGAGCAGGTCGGACAGATCATCACCTTCGGAACGCTGCAGGCGCGCGGCGTTTTGCGCGACGTCGGCCGCGTGCTGCAGATGCCTTACGGGCAGGTGGACCGGCTGACCAAGCTGGTGCCGCAGAATCCTGCCGCACCCGTGACCCTCGCAAAGGCCATCGAGAGCGAGCCGAAGCTGCAGGCGTTTCGCGACGAAGACCCCGTCATCGCGCGCGCCTTCGACATCGCGCAGCGTCTCGAAGGTCTCACGCGTCACGCCTCGACCCACGCGGCAGGCATCGTGATCGGCGACCGGCCGCTATCCGAACTCGTGCCGATGTATCGCGATCCGAAATCGGACATGCCGGTCACCCAGTTCAACATGAAGTGGGTGGAGCCTGCGGGCCTTGTGAAGTTCGCCTTCCTCGGCCGGAAGACGCTGACGGTGCTCGATGTCGCGGTGAAGCTGCTCAAGCAGCGCGACGCCGATGTCGATCTCGCCCACCTGCCGATCGACGACAAGGCGAGCTATGAGATGCTGGCACGCGGCGAAGTGGTCGGCGTGTTCCAGGTTGAAAGTCAGGGCATGCGCCGCGCGCTGGTCGACATGCGGCCCGACCGTCTGGAAGACCTGATCGCGCTGGTCGCGCTGTATCGTCCGGGTCCGATGGCGAACATCCCGACCTACTGCGCGCGCAAGCACGGCGACGAAGAGTCGGATTACATGCATCCGATGCTCGAGCCGATCCTGAAGGAGACCTTCGGCGTCATCATCTATCAGGAACAGGTGATGCAGATTGCGCAGGTCATGGCCGGCTACTCGCTCGGCGACGCCGACCTGCTGCGCCGCGCGATGGGCAAGAAGATCCGCGCCGAAATGGACAAGCAGCGCGAGATTTTCGTCGCCGGTGCGACCAAGAACAACGTGCCGAAAGGGCAGGCGCAGACGATCTTCGAACTGCTCGCGAAGTTCGCGGACTACGGCTTCAACAAAAGCCACGCCGCCGCCTACGCGCTGGTGTCGTTCCAGACCGCTTACATGAAGGCGCATTATCCGGTGGAATTCATCGCGGCGTCGATGACGCTGGACATGAACAACACCGACAAGCTGTCCGAATTCCGCGCCGAGGCGCAGCGGCTCGGCATCAAGGTTGAGCCGCCGTCGATCAATCGCTCCGGCCCGACCTTCGAGGTCAGCGACAACACGATCTATTACGCGCTCGCCGCGCTCAAGGGCGTCGGCCAGCAGGCTGTCGAAATGATCGTTGAGGCGAGGGGCGACCGGCCCTTCACCTCGCTTGCGGATTTCGCTTCGCGCGTCAGTCCGCGGGCGATCAACAAGCGCGTGGTGGAAAGCCTCGCAGCTGCCGGCGCGTTCGACTGTCTCGATCCCAACCGCGCGCGCGTGTTCGCCGGTGCCGATGCTATCCTCGCCGCGTGCCAGCGCAGCCATGAGGCTGTCACCAGCGGCCAGAACGACATGTTCGGCGGCGCGGCCGATGCTCCGAGCATCGTGCTTCCGAACATCGAGCCGTGGCTGCCGGCGGACCGGCTGCGGCGCGAATACGATGCCATCGGCTTTTTCCTGTCGGGGCATCCGCTGGACGACTATTCCACGGCGCTGAAGCGGCTGCGCGTGCAGTCATGGACCGAATTCTCGCGCGCGGTGAAGACGGGCGCCACCGCAGGCCGCGTCGCCGCGACGGTGGTGTCGCGGATGGAGCGCCGCACCAAGACCGGCAACAAGATGGGCATCATCGGCCTGTCCGATCCGACCGGACACTTCGAGGCCGTGCTGTTCTCCGAAGGCCTCGCGCAATACCGCGACGTGCTCGAGCCGGGTTCGGCGGTGCTGATGCAGATCGGCGCGGAGTTGCAGGGCGAGGACGTGCGCGCCCGCATTCTTCATGCGGAGCCGCTCGACGATGCCGCCGCCAAGACGCAGAAGGGACTGCGCATCTTCGTGCGTGACGACAAGCCGCTGGAGTCGATTGCCAAGCGGCTGGAAGGTCATCAGGCCACCCCGGTGGTGACCAAGTTCCAGGCACCCAAGCCTGCCGGACCCACCGCAGGCGATGGCGAGGTCACGCTGATCATGATGCTCGATCTCGAAACCGAGGTGGAGATGAAGCTGCCGGGCAAGTTCAAGGTGTCGCCCCAGATCGCCGGTGCCATCAAGGCGGTGGCGGGCGTGGTGGACGTCCAGACGGTGTGACGAAAGGCGGTGGGAGACCCGCCGCCTTATTCCGACTATCATTCGTTCAAACAATGTTCAGGTGGCCCGGCATTCACTGGTGGTCCGATTCTGACATTCGCGCTCCCTCTCAGCGGGCATCATCGCGAATGTCAGCGGTTGGTGGAGAGCGAATGTCAAATCCACTCCACTGGGCCGTTGAGCTGTTGGAATGATGTGAGGGACACGTCTGATGCGCGGGATGATCAGGGTTTTGAACGTCGCGGCGGCACTCCTCCTGGCTGCCGCCACTCCGCTACAGGCGCAGACACCGCCGCCTTCGC
Organism: uncultured Afipia sp.; assembly: GCA_964594185.1. Lineage (GTDB taxonomy): Bacteria > Pseudomonadota > Alphaproteobacteria > Rhizobiales > Xanthobacteraceae > Afipia. The sequence continues at coordinate 3,218 of CAZQMD010000054.1, forward strand.
AAGGCCAGCAGGGCCGTATCGCGCTGGTGATCGGCAACGGCAACTATCGAAGCGCGCCGCTGGCGACCGCCGCCAACGATGCCGGCCTGATCGCGCAGACCTTGCAGGCAGCCGGTTTCGATGTGGTCGGCGCGCGCGACCTCGATGGCGAAACGCTCCGGCAGACCTTCCGCGATTTCATCCAGAAGGCGCAGAAGGCAGGCCCGGATACCGTCGCGATGATTTATCTCTCCGGTTACGGCCTGCAGCTTGCGGGTGAGAACTATTTCGCGCCGGTCGATGCCGCGATGGCGCGCGACACCGACGTTCCGGTCGAGGGTCTGCGGATCGGCGATTACATCCGCCAGTTGTCGTCGCTGCCGCTCAAGGCCAACATTGTCGTGCTCGACACCGCGTACAATTCTCCGTTCGCCAAGGAAGGCCAGCCGCTCGCAGGCGGTCTTGCCCTGATGGAGCCGGAGCCGAAGGGGCTGATTGCATTCAATGCTGCCCCGGGAACGGTCGCGCCGAGCCCGACCGGCAACTACGGGCCTTATGCGCAGGCGCTGGCTGAAATGATCCGCACCGGCGGCATTTCGCTGCCTGAAGTGTTCAACCGCACGCGGCTGCGCGTCAATGACGTGACCAAGGGCGCGCAGGTGCCGTGGGATGCGCAGAAGCTCGAAGGCGACTTCGTGTTCTTCGACCGCGCGCCGGATGCGCCGCCGGTTCAGGCCAATCAGGACGCTGCTGCGCGTTCCAAACCGATCCGCGATTTCAGCGCGCAGGAGGCCTACACCGCAGCGCTCGAGCGCGACACGATTGCGGACTACGAGGCATTTCTCGCGGCCTATCCGGACGATCCGATGGCAAAGCGGGTGAGGGCGATTGTCGCCGCGCGCCGCGAGGCCATTACGTGGCGGCAGACGTATCGCGCCAATACGCAGCAGGCCTACTGGTCTTACCTCAAGCGTTATCCGAAGGGTCCGCATGCGGCGGACGCGCGCCGCAGGCTTGCCAACATCGCCGCGGCACTTGAGCCGCCGCCGGCGTTCGATGCGTATGCTTACGACGTCCCGCCGCCGCCGGAGTACGAATACGAGTATGTGGATCGTCCGTATCTGATGTTCGACGATCCGGTGTTCGCGTTCGCGCCGCCGCCACCGCCGCCGATCTTCTTCCTGCCGCCGCCGCCGGACGATTTCGTCGTGCTCGATCCACCGATCTATTACGACGATGCGTACTACCTGCCGCAGCCGGTGTTCGTGCCGATTCCGATTTTCATCCGTCCGCCGATCTACGTGCGGCCGCCGGTGAATCGTTTTCTGTTCACCAACATCCACAACACCAACGTGATCAACGGCATCATCAACCGGCGTCCGCCGTCAGCGGGACCCGGTGCAGGGCCTGGCGGCCAGTTCCGGCCGGGCGGCGGCAGGCCGGGTGGTCCGGGCGGTGCAGGACTGGCGCGTCCGGCCTTCGCGCCGGGATTGCCGCCATCGGCCGAGCGCCGGGGCAATCTCATTCGTCAGGGCCGGGCGACCGCGCCTGCGGGTGTGCTCCCGGGTGCTGCGGGCCGGCCCGGAGGGCCGGGTCGAGAGGGACGTCCGGGTCTGCAGCCCGGTGGCGTCCAGCCGGGAAATCTTCGTCCGGGTAATGTGCTGCCGGGACAGACACCAGGGCCGGGGCCGGGAGGAAGACCGGATGGCCGCCCCGGTGCACGTCCGTTGCCCGGCGCATTGCCACCGACTGATGCGACCGGACCGAATCCCGGAGCACGGCCCGGACCGGATGGCCGTCCGGGACGACCGGGCCGCGGCCCCGGTGGTGGCCCGGATTCCGGCCCTCGGACGGCTCGTCCGGGCGTAACTGCGCCTCAGACGCCACCGTCTGCGAGGCCGGGCCGTCCGGACCGGCCGCAATTCCAACGTCCGGGACCAAGGCCGGATGCGGCCCCGCGACCGCAGCCGCAGCGGCCGCAGATTCAGCGGCCAGCGCCGCCCCCACGTCCGCAGATGACACCGAGGCCCCAACCTCAGTTCCAGCGTCCGCCGATGGCGCCGCGGCCTCAACCCCAGATGGCGCCGCGTCCCCAGCCGCAGTTCCAGCGGCCGGCGGCTCCGCCTCCGCGGCCCCAGATGGCGCCAAGGCCGCAAATGGCCCCGCCGCCGCGGCCAGCTCCGATGGCGCGCCCGGCACCTCCGCCGCGTCCGGCTCCCGCGGCAAGGCCGGCCCCGAAGCCGCCGGGCTGAGGTTCCGAAGAGCATCAGGCCCCGCCGATCGGGCGGGGCCTTTGCCGTAAAGCGGCTGGATTTGCTTGCTTATCCATAGGGGCGTGGGTATAAGCCGCGCATCTCACACGGAAGCATGGCTGTTAAAGGCCGTCCGGTGGCAACCGGGCCGCAAGGTGTTTGCCTTTTCAGGCATATGTTTTGTCGGTTCGTATTGCTCACACGCTTCCGGAGGAACCAACCGGAGAATACACCTATGGCGCTACCCGATTTCTCTATGCGTCAGCTTCTGGAAGCTGGCGTTCACTTTGGTCACCAATCGCACCGCTGGAATCCGAAGATGGCGGATTACATCTTCGGTGCCCGCAACAACATTCACATCATCGACCTCGCGCAGACCGTGCCGATGCTTCATCGCGCGCTGCAGGCTGTCAGCGACACCGTGGCCAAGGGTGGCCGCGTGCTGTTCGTCGGCACCAAGCGCCAGGCACAGGACGGCGTGGCGGAAGCCGCGAAGCGCTCCGCGCAGTACTTCGTCAATTCGCGCTGGCTCGGCGGCACGCTGACCAACTGGAAGACCGTGTCCGGTTCGATCAAGCGTCTGCGTCAGCTCGACGAGATGCTCGGCTCGGGTGAAGGCGCGCAGTACACCAAGAAGGAGCGTCTGACGCTCACGCGCGAGCGCGACAAGCTCGATCGCTCGCTCGGTGGCATCAAGGACATGGGCGGCTTGCCCGACCTGATCTTCGTGATCGACACCAACAAGGAAGACATCGCGATTGCCGAAGCCAACCGCCTCAACATTCCGGTGGCTGCGATCGTCGATACCAACTGCGACCCGAAGGGCATCTCGTATGTCGTTCCCGGCAACGACGACGCCGGCCGCGCGATCTCGCTGTATTGCGACCTCATCGCGCGCGCAGTGATCGACGGCATTTCGCGCGCACAGGGTGGCGCTGGCGTCGACATCGGCGCCATGGCGAACCCTGTTCCTGAAGTTGCGGCTCCTGCGAAGTCGGAAGGCTTCCAGGGTCTTGCCGGTCCGCGCGGCGTTGCCGACGACCTCAAGAAGCTCACCGGCGTTTCCGGCGCGATCGAGAAGAAGTTCAACGACCTCGGCATCTTCCATTACTGGCAGCTTGCCGAACTCGATCACGACACCGCTCACAAGATCGGCGAAGAAGTCGGTCTTCCGGCACGCGCCGACGGCTGGGTCGCCCAGTCGAAGGCCCTGACCGCGGAAGCGGAATAAGCCTCACGCGTTTGTCGCGGCCGGGTCATCCGGCCGCGATATCCACGACCGCACGGATTCGCCCAAAGCGGATACCGTCCATGCGATCAGACGACGCTTAACCCATATGTAAACCTGCGCGTCGAATCCGGCTTGCCAGCTCACGCTGCGCCGCGCGGCCCGCACAGGCAAAGGACTCCCACGATGGCAACGATCACCGCAGCGATGGTCAAGGATCTGCGCGAGAAGACCGGCGTAGGCATGATGGACTGCAAGCAGGCCCTCAACGAAACCAACGGCGACATGGAAGCTGCCATCGACTGGCTGCGCAAGAAGGGCCTCTCGAAGGCCGCCAAGAAGGCCGGCCGCGTTGCGGCTGAAGGTCTGATCGCTGCGATCACCGAAGGCACCATGGGCGTTGTCGTCGAGGTCAATTCGGAAACCGACTTCGTGGCGCGCAACGAGCAGTTCCAGGGTCTGGTCAAGATGATCGGACAGGTCGCGCTCAAGACCGGCGCCGATGTCGAGAAGATCAAGGCTGCCAAGGTCGGCGACGTGAACGTCGATCGTGCGATCGCGGACGCCATCGCGACCATCGGTGAAAACATGACCCTGCGCCGCGCGGCGGAACTGTCCGTGAGCAGCGGCGTCGTGGCCAGCTACATCCACAATGCCGTGTTCGACGGTCTCGGCAAGATGGGCGTGCTTGTTGCGCTCGAATCGACCGGCTCGAAGGACGAACTGGCTGCTCTCGGCCGCCAGATCGCGATGCACGTTGCTGCGACCAACCCGCAGGCGCTCGACGCCGCTGGCCTCGATCCGCAGGTCGTCGCCCGCGAAAAGGACGTGATGGCCGACAAGTATCGTCAGCAGGGCAAGCCGGACGCGATGATCGCCAAGATCGTCGAATCGGGCCTGAAGACCTACTACAAGGAAGTCACCCTGCTGGAGCAGGCTTTCATTCACGACAACGCCAAGACCGTGGCGCAGGCCGTGAAGGATGCTGAGGGTAAGGTCGGCGCACCTATCAAGGTGACCGGCTTTGTGCGCTATGCTCTGGGCGAGGGAATCGAGAAGCAGGAATCCGATTTCGCTGCTGAAGTCGCCGCCGCTGCAGGCCAGGGGTAACGACACGACGCGCGTCAATCGGAGTTCTGAGTGCACCGGGCAAGGCGATTTCCCTCAGCCCGGACAAGTGCCCAGTTCGAAAGAGTGAGGGATCGTATGGCTGACGCGGCTTATGGGCGTGCCGCCATCAAGGTGTCGGGCGAGTTTCTCGCCGGGGACCAGTCTTTCGGTATTCACCAGCCCACCATCGACCGGATCGCCAGCGACCTGATCAAGGCGCGCGAGCTTGGCGTTGAAGTCGCCGTCGTCGTCGGCGGCGGCAACATCTTCCGCGGCGTCGAGGTTTCGTCGCGCGGTGTGTCGCGCACAACAGGCGACACGATGGGCATGCTCGCCACCATCATGAACTGTCTTGCGCTGGAATCGGCGCTCGAGCGCAAGGGCCAGTCGGCCCGCGTGCTCTCGGCATTCGTCATGCCGCAGGTTTGCGAACTGTTCACCCGCAGCGCGGCCCATCGCTACCTCGCCGAGGGACGAATCGTCGTCCTCGCCGGCGGCACCGGCAATCCGTATTTCACGACCGATACGACCGCGGTGCTGCGCGCAGCCGAGATCGGCGCGCAGGCTGTGCTCAAGGCCACCAATGTGGACGGCGTCTACAGCGCCGACCCGAAGAAGGACAAAACCGCCACGCGATTTGAACGGCTGAGCCATTCGCAGGCAGTGGAAGGCGGCTATAAGGTGATGGACGCGACGGCCTTCGCGCTTGCCCGCGAGACCTCATTGCCTATCATCGTGTTCTCCATCGCGGAGCCGGGTTCGATCGGTGCCGTGCTGACCGGCAAGGGCAAGAGCACGATTGTTTCCGGCTGATACGCGGTGACGCGAAAGTCGAAAATAAGAGATTAAACAATAAGATACGCGATGCGGCCGGGATATGGCTGCAGGAGAATTAAAGGAGTACCATCGCATGGCCGCCGGGAATTTCGACATCAACGATCTCAAGCGCCGCATGGAAGGCGCACTGACGGCGCTCAAGCACGAACTGGGCGGACTGCGCACCGGACGCGCCGCGATCTCGATGGTCGAGCCTGTGCAGGTCGAGGCCTATGGCAGCCACATGCCGCTGAATCAGGTCGCTACCGTCAGCGTGCCGGAGCCGCGCATGTTGTCGGTGCAGGTCTGGGACAAGTCGATGGTGAAGGCGGTCGAAACTGCGATCGTCAATTCCAACCTCGGTCTGTCGCCTGCGACCGAAGGCCAGGTGATCCGTCTGCGCATTCCCGAACTCAACGAAGAACGCCGCAAGGAACTGGTGAAGGTCGCGCATAAATATGCCGAAGCAGCCAAGGTCGCCATCCGTCACGTCCGCCGCGACGGCCTCGATGTGCTGAAGAAGTCGGAAAAGGATCACCAGATCTCGGAAGACGATGAGAAGCGTCTGTCGAACGACGTGCAGAAGGCGACCGACGCCGCCATCGCCGACGTCGATAAGGCGCTTGCGACCAAGGAAAAAGAAATTCTCACCGTTTAAGAGATCGATATGTCGAACGGCGCCATGCCAAAGCCAGAAGGATCGGATCGTGCCGACGCGCCGCGGCATGTCGCGATCATCATGGATGGCAATGGACGCTGGGCGGCGGCGAGGGGACTGCCGCGTGCGGAAGGTCATCGCCGCGGCGTCGAGGCGCTGCGCAAGATCGTGCGCGCGTCGCACGAACTCGGGATTTCCTATCTCACGATCTTCTCGTTCAGCTCCGAGAACTGGTCGCGTCCTGCCAGCGAAATCGGCGATCTGTTCGGGTTGTTGCGCCGCTTCATCCGCAACGATCTGGCGACACTACATGCCGACGGCGTTCGCGTTCGTGTGATTGGCGAGCGCGAGGGACTTGAGTCCGACATCTGTGCGCTGCTGAATGAAGCCGAAGACCTGACGCGGAACAACACCCGGCTGACTCTTGTGGTCGCGTTCAATTACGGTTCGCGGCAGGAAATCGCGAATGCAGCGCAGCGCCTCGCGCGCGAAGTCGCGGAAGGCAAACGCGATCCGGCGACGATCACGCCGGATGTGCTCGGCAGCTATCTCGATGCCTCGGATATTCCGGACCCCGATCTGATCATCCGCACCAGCGGCGAACAACGCCTGTCGAATTTCCTGATGTGGCAGGCTGCCTACAGCGAATTGGTGTTCGTGCCGATTCACTGGCCGGATTTCGACAAGGCCGCGTTAGAGGGCGCAATTGCCGAATACGCCACCCGCGAGCGGCGCTTCGGCGGCCTCGTCGCCAAGACCGTCGCAAAGACCGGGTCGTGAACGGCGTGACCCCGGACACGCAAGCGACACCCGATACCGCCAAAGGGTCGAGCAATCTGTATATGCGCGTGGTTGCGGCGCTCGTGCTTGCACCGCTGACCATTGCGATTGCTTGGTTAGGGGGCTGGATCTGGGCGTGCGTCGTTATCGCAGCCGCTGCGCTTTTGTATTTCGAATGGCTGATGATTGTCGGCCGTTCTGACAATCGGATTGTCGCTGCGGTGGGAATAGCCGCGCTGGCGCTGTCCGGCATCTGTCTGATGCTGCGGCGTGCGGACCTTGCCTTTGCGGTCATCGCGGCTGGACTCGTGTTGGCTGCGGTGGTTGCGCGCGGTCAGCGTGGATGGGTCGCCGGCGGGCTTGTTTATGCAGCCGCGGCGCTGATCGCCACGATTCTGGTCCGGCGCGATGTGGACTTTGGATTTATCGGGCTGATGTTTGTGCTGCTGGTGGTCTGGGTGACCGACATCGGCGGTTACTTCGCAGGGCGCGGCATCGGCGGACCGAAGCTCTGGCCGCGAGTCAGCCCGAAGAAGACATGGGCCGGCGCAATCGGCGGACTGGTGCTCGGACTTGTCATCGCGGCGGGATTTGCGCTGCTCGGTTTCGGCAAGATGGGTCCGTTGCTTCTGCTCGGCACGGTGCTGTCCATCGTGTCGCAACTCGGCGACCTGTTCGAGTCGGCGGTGAAGCGCCGCTTCGACGTCAAGGATTCGAGCCATATCATTCCGGGGCACGGCGGGTTGCTGGACCGGCTCGATGGTTTCGTTGCGGCGATTGTTTTTGCCGCTCTCATAGGTTTTACGCGCGGCGGTCTCGACGGGATCGGCCGCGGTTTCATGGTTTGGTGATGCGATGAATGCTGTTCCGTTGCGTAACAACAAGGCTGCGGCTTCCGCCGTGCGGACCGTGACGGTGCTGGGCGCCACAGGATCGATCGGCGACAGCACGATGGACCTGCTGCGTGCCTCGCCCGAGCGCTATCAGGTCGAGGCACTGACGGCGAACAGCAATGTCGAAGGGCTGGCCAAGCTCGCGAAGGAATTCAATGCGCGCTTCGTTGCCGTCGCCGATGCATCCAAGCTCGGCGAATTGCGCGATGCGCTCGCAGGAACGGACGTTGCCAGCGGAGCAGGCGAGAGCGCCATCGTTGAAGCTGCGCAGCGTTCGGCCGACTGGGTCATGGCGGCGGTCAGCGGTGCTGCGGGACTGAAACCCGCGCTTGCTGCGGCGGATCGCGGCGCGACCATCGCACTGGCCAACAAGGAATGCCTCGTTTGTGCAGGTGACTTCTTCATGGACCGCGCAGCCAAGGCGGGTGCGTGCATCCTGCCTGCGGACTCCGAACACAACGCGCTGTTCCAGGCGCTGGCCTCCGGCAATCGCGAAGAACTGGTGCGGGTGATCATCACCGCATCCGGCGGACCGTTCCGGACCTGGAAGGCCGCCGACATTGCGCAGGCCACACTCGCGCAGGCCCTGAAACATCCGAACTGGAGCATGGGCCAGAAGATCACCATCGATTCCGCGTCGATGATGAACAAGGGGCTGGAGGTGATCGAGGCCTCCTACCTGTTCGCTCTGTCGCCCGAGGAGATCGACGTGCTGGTGCATCCGCAGTCCATCGTGCACGGCATGGTGGAGTTTTCGGATCGCTCGGTCATGGCGCAGTTAGGGACGCCGGATATGCGCACGCCGATTGCGCATTGCCTCGGCTGGCCAGATCGCATCGTGGGCCGCGCAGCGACGCTGGATCTGGCGAAGATCGGCTCATTGACCTTCGAGGCGCCGGATTATGAGCGGTTCCCCGGATTGAAACTTGCCTATGACGCGCTGCGCCTCGGGAATGGCGCGACGACGGTCTATAATGCGGCGAACGAGGTCGCGGTGGCGGCGTTCGTGGCGCAGAAAATCCGGTTTGGCGGCATCGCACAGCTTGTCGATGCGACCCTGAACGCATGGGTGCGGGCAGGGAATCTTGCGCCGCTGTCATCGGCGGACGATGCGATTTCCGTTGACCATGCTGCGCGAAATAGTGCTGTCACCCTCTTGCCTCAAATTGCCTTAAAGGCATCCTAGAGCGTTGGGGACAGGGCCGGGCGGCCTGCTGTGAGGGATTGGGTTGTGGATTTTTTCCTGAGTGGTTTCAATACGTTGAGTCATGGCCTGATCGGCTACATCATCCCGTTCCTGTTCGTCCTGACCATCGTTGTGTTCTTCCATGAGCTTGGTCATTTCCTCGTTGCCCGCTGGGCCGGGGTGAAGGTCCTGACGTTCTCGCTCGGCTTCGGCCCGGAACTGTTTGGCTTCAACGACCGCCATGGCACCCGCTGGAAGGTCTCGGCCATTCCGCTTGGCGGCTACGTCAAGTTCTTCGGCGACGACTCCGAAGCCAGCACGCCATCCGCCGATACGCTCCAGACCATGACGGCTGAGGAGCGCAAGGTCAGCTTCCATCACAAGAAGGTTGGGCCGCGCGCCGCCATCGTGGCAGCAGGTCCGATTGCCAACTTCCTGCTCGCGATCGTGATTTTCGCGGCGCTCTTCACATTTTTCGGCAAGCCGAGCCAGACCGCGCGGGTTGATTCCATTCAGGAAAACAGCGCTGCGTCAGCGGCAGGCTTCAAGCCCGGCGATATCGTGACGGCGATCAACGGCGATGCCATCGAAAGCTTCACCGACATGCAGCGCATTGTCAGCACCAAGGCAGGCACGCCGCTGGTGTTTACCGTCAAGCGCGGCGATGAGGTCGTAAAGCTCAACGGAACGCCGCAACTTCGCGAAATCAAGGACACGTTCGGCAACGTCCACCGGGTCGGCATCCTCGGAATCACCCGCGCCACCGGACCGGGCGATACCGTCACCAAACCAGTGAATCCAGCGACCGCTGTTTGGCTGGGCGTCAAGGAAACCTGGTTCGTCGTTGACCGCACCGTCTCCTACATCGGCGGGATTTTCACTGGCCGGGAGAACGCCGATCAGGTGGGCGGCCCGATTCGCATCGCCCAGATCTCCGGGCAGGTGGCTACGATCGGGCTTTCAGCCCTGATTCACCTCGCGGCAGTACTTTCGGTGTCGATCGGCCTGCTGAACCTGTTTCCGGTGCCTTTGCTCGATGGTGGACACCTTTTGTTCTACGCAATTGAAGCGGTTCGGGGAAAGCCGCTGTCGGAGCGTTCGCAGGAGCTTGGTTTCCGCGTCGGACTGGCGCTGGTGCTGATGTTGATGTTGTTTGCGACCTACAACGACATCCTGCATCTGGCCGCGTCCTGATTGCGGCTTTTTTACAGGCGTGGCCGAACAGCAACGTCTTGTTGGGAAATTGGAATTGCGTTGCGAAACGTCGTTTGCCCATCGGGTAAAATTGGCTACAAGCAGTGCAACAATTGGGGAATCTCCCGGCCCGGTTTGGCCGGCTTTGGAATGACAAGGGCGCCTGGCGCATGATGGTTGGATTGCGAGTGCTACGGGGCGGTTTGACCGCTGCCCTGATGATGGTTGCTTTGCCGGTTGCCGCTGTGGCGACCGCCTCGCTCGTATCGTCGCAGGCTGTTGCCCAGACTGCGGCTTCCATCGGTGTGGAAGGTAACCGCCGGATCGAAGCCGATACCATCCGTTCCTATTTCAAGCCCGGTCCCAGCGGCCGCCTCGACAGCGCCCGGATCGACGACGGCCTCAAGGCCCTGATCGAAACCCGCCTGTTCCAGGACGTGAAGATCAACCAGGCCGGTGGCCGGCTGGTCGTCTTGGTCGTCGAGAACCCGGTCATTGGCCGCGTGGTTTTCGAAGGCAACAAGAAGGTCAAGGACGAGCAGCTCAGCGCTGAAGTCCAGTCCAAAGCACGCGGAACCCTGTCGCGGGCGATGGTCCAGTCCGATACCGCACGCATTACCGAAATTTACCGCCGCAACGGGCGCTACGACGTCAAGGTCGAACCCAAGATCATCGAACAGCCGAACAATCGCGTCGATCTCGTTTTCGAAGTCACCGAAGGCGCGAAGACCGGCGTGAAGTCGATCGACTTTGTCGGCAATCAGGCTTTCTCGTCCTATCGCCTGCGGGACGTGATCAAGACCCGCGAAAGCAACTTCCTGAGCTTCCTCGGCGGCAACGACGTTTATGATCCGGATCGCATCGAGGCGGACCGTGACATTCTTCGCCGCTACTATCTCAAGAACGGTTATGCCGACGTCCAGATCGTTGCGGCGCTGACCGAGTACGATCCGGAACGCAAGGGCTTCCTTGTGACCTTCAAGATCGAGGAAGGTCAGCAGTACCGCGTTGGCTCGGTGGACTTCCAGTCCAGCATTGCCTCTCTCGACGGCAACTCGTTCCGCAGCCTGTCGCGTGTCAGCGTGGGCTCAATCTACAACGCTGAAGCGGTTGAAAAGTCGGTCGAGGAAATGTCGATCGAAGCATCCCGCCGCGGCTACGCTTTCGCAACCGTGAAGCCGCGTGGCGATCGAAATTTCGAAGCGCACACCGTGTCGATCGTGTTCGCGATCGATGAAGGCCCACGCGTTTACATCGAGCGAATCAACGTGCGCGGTAACACCCGCACGCGCGATTACGTCATTCGCCGCGAATTCGATATTTCGGAAGGCGACGCCTATAACCGCGCGCTGGTTGACCGCGCCGAGCGCCGCCTGAAGAATCTCGACTACTTCAAGAGCGTCAAAATCGTTCCCGAGCCGGGTTCGTCATCGGATCGCGTCGTTCTGAATGTCGATCTCGAAGAGAAATCGACCGGCGACTTCTCGGTGTCCGGCGGTTATTCGACGGCCGACGGCTTCCTGGGTGAAGTCAGCGTTTCGGAACGTAACCTGCTTGGCCGCGGCCTGTACGCGAAGGCATCGGTGCAGTACGGCCAGCGCACGCAGGGCTATTCGCTCTCGTTCGTCGAACCATATCTGCTCGGCTACCGCGTCGCGCTTGGTCTCGACTTCTATCAGCGCAAGCAGCTTGCTTCGAGCTACGTGTCATACGACTCGAAGACGATCGGTTTTAGTCCGCGTCTGGGCTTCCAGCTTCGTGAAGACCTGAACCTGCAGCTGCGTTACTCGATCTCGCGGCAGGAAATCACGCTGCCTGACTATTTGAAGAATTGTAACAACTTCCCAGGGCCGTCGTATTATCCGACTCCGGCATACATCAATGCAGGCGGCGACACGACCAACCCCGCGAATCCGGCGAATCCGTTTAGTTCGGTTATCGGCGGCAACAACTGTTTTGCTGACGGCGAAGCTTCGGCTGCGGTGAAGCAGAGTCTTGCTAACGGCGCTGTCGTTACTTCGGCAGTAGGTTATACACTTGCTTACAACACGCTCGACAACAACAAGGATCCAACCACCGGCATCCTTGCGACCCTCAATCAGGATTTCGCGGGCGTTGGCGGTGACGTGAGCTACCTGAAGACCACGGGTGACGTGAAGCTCTATACGCCAGTTGTGTCTGATGTCGTTGGCGTGCTCCGTCTGCAGGGCGGCGTGCTGACCGACACGGGCAAGGGCATCCGCATGCTGGATCACTTCCAGATGGGTCCGAACCTTGTTCGCGGCTTCGCTCCGGCCGGCATCGGTCCGCGCGATATCAGCACCATGTTCTACAACGGCTATGGCGATGCTCTCGGCGGCACCAAGTACTGGGGCGCTTCCGTGGAATTGCAGATGCCATTCTGGTTCCTGCCGAAGGAAGTCGGTCTGAAGGGCGCTGTTTACGCCGATGCGGGTTCGATCTTCGGATATCAGGGAGCCACGTCGATCGTATCGGGCGCATCCTGTAACGGTTCAGCGCTGTTGAATGCTCAGAACCAGTGTATTTCCTTGGCCGCCGATAACGGTCTGATCCGTACCTCGGTTGGTGTGGGCCTGATCTGGCAGTCGCCGTTTGGTCCGCTGCGCTTCGATTACGCGATCCCGCTGACCAAGGATAAGTACGACCGGACCCAGGAATTCCGGTTCGGTGGTGGTACGTCCTTCTGAGCTCAAACCGGGCTCGCACTTCGACTTAGCGGGTTCCAGCCATCCGGTTGGGACCCGCTCGACTATTTTGTTGCAGGCATTTTCCTTCTGCGGTCCGGAGCTGGTGTCGCGGGAAAATGCATTTTCCTGACCGCGGCGGGTGGAATGACGCAAGGGACCTTCTTTAAACGTCCTTCACCGGTGACGCTGGCGGACCTGGCCGCGCTGACCGGTGCGGAGCTCGCTGACCCATCGAATGCCGGCAAGACCATCGCAGGCGCGGCCGCGCTCGACCGGGCCGGTCCCGGTCAGCTGACATTCTGCGAAAACAGGAAATACACAGCCCAGCTTGAACAGACCCATGCAGGTGCTTGCCTGGTCAATGAGCGGATGGAGGGCACTGTTCCCCCGCACGTCGCAGTGCTGCGCGTGGCAGAGCCTTACAAGGCTTTTGTCGCAGCCATGCGGTCGCTGTATCCCGACACATTACGGCCGGCCTCCTGGTTCGACAGCAAGGGTGTGGCGCCCAGCGCGGTGGTTCATTCCAGCGCCTATCTTGAAGACGACGTCGTGGTCGATCCGCTCGCGGTGATCGGGCCGGACGTGGAAATTGGATCGGGGACTGTGATCGGAGCGGGAGCCGTGATCGGCGGGGGGGTCCGTATCGGCCGGGATTGCCATATCGGCGCCAATGCGTCGGTGCTGTGCGCCTTCATCGGAAACGACGTCATTATCCATCCGGGTTGCCGTATCGGGCAGGACGGGTTCGGCTACCTGATGGGTGCAAAGGGGCATCAGAAGGTGCCGCAGGCGGGCCGGGTGATCATTCAGAACGGGGTCGAAATTGGCGCGGGCTGCACCATCGACCGCGGGGCGCTGAACGACACCGTGATCGGCGAGGGGAGCAAGATCGACAACCTGGTCCAGATCGGCCACAACGTCGTCATCGGCCGCAATTGTGTGGTGGTCAGCCAGAGCGGGATCGCAGGCAGTTCCACGCTGGGCGATGGCGTTGTCCTCGCCGCCAGGATCGGGGTCAGCGATCACGCCACCATCGGCGACGGGGCACAGATCGCGGCGCGAAGCAGCGTGGTCGGTGAGGTGCCGGCAGGCGCGCGCTGGGGCGGATCGCCTGCCAAGCCGATCAAGCAGTTCTTCCGTGAGCTGTTCGAGGTCGAGCGGTTGGGCCGCGAAGGCAGTGCGAAATTGAAATCGAAGCCGTCCGGTTCGGGCGACGAGGAACAGAAATAATGGACGAGAAGGCGCCAATCACCATCGAGGCCGTGGACATCGGGCAGATCCTGAAGACGCTGCCGCACCGCTATCCCATGCTTCTGATCGATCGTGTGATCGACATCCGCAAGGACTTCAGCGGCATCGGCATCAAGAACGTCTCGGCCAACGAACCTCAATTCCAGGGGCATTTTCCCAACCGTCCGATTTATCCGGGCGTGCTGATGATCGAAGGCATGGCGCAGACGGCGGGCGTCATCGGCATGCTGTCCACCGAGACCGACCGTCCGACGGCGGTGTATTTTCTGACCATTGATAAATGCAAGTTTCGCAAGCCGACGGGGCCGGGCGATATTATCGAGTACCACATGCGGCTGGTCACGCGCCGGCGGGACATGTGGTGGTTTCACGGCGACGCCAAGGTCAACGGCGAAATCGTTGCCCAAGCCGACGTCGGTGCGATGCTCGCGGACTGACCGCGTCTGTCATTGTGCGTAACAATTGATGACCAGGCTTGCGCCGCCTTTCACTCCTGATGACGGGCGGGCTTGCATTATAACCATGTCATATCGTCTGCACGGCCAGCCTTCCGCTCGCCGAGGCCATGCAGGCCACAGGAATTGATGAGCAAGATCGATCCAACCGCGCGAATTGAAGATGGAGCCGTCATCGGCGACGGCGTTATCATTGGTCCTTACTGTGTGATCGGGCCGAATGTCACGATCGGCGCGGGCTGCAAATTGCAGGCTCACATCAGCATCAGCGGTCACACCACGCTGGGCGCAGGCTGCAAGGTGTCTCCGTTTGCATCCCTGGGTGGCCCACCGCAGGATCTGGGCTACCGCGACGAACCGACCACGCTTGAGATCGGTGACGGGTGTATCATCCGCGAAAGCGTCACCATGAACGTCGGCACCGTGAAGGGCGGCGGCAAGACCCGCGTCGGCAAGAGCGGATTCTTCATGGCGTATTCGCATGTCGGCCACGACTGTATTGTCGGCGACAATGTGATCTTCGCCAACAGCGCCACGCTGGGCGGTCATTGCGAGATCGGCGATTTCGTTTATTTCGGCGGCCTGTCGGCTGCCCATCAATTCGTCCGGATCGGACATCAGGCCATGATCGGCGGCGTATCCGGTCTGCGCCACGACGTCATTCCATACGGACTTGCCAGCGGCCAGTTCGCGCATCTCGAAGGTATGAACGTCGTTGGCATGCGCCGCCGCGGCTTTACGCATTCGCGTCTGAAAATAGTGCGCGAATTCTATCAGCAACTGTTCCATGGTGGCGGCATCTTTGCCGAGCGGCTCGAAGCACTGCGGCCGATGGCCAGTGCAGACCCTGCGATCTCGGAAATTTTGACCTTCATCGATGAAGGAGACAAGCGGCCGCTTTGTATGGCGCACAATAATCCCAACAAACCCTCCGAGCGCGCTCACCTCGAACAGCGATGATGACAGCTCCAGCATTGTCCTCGACGGTTGGCATCATTGCGGGAAGCGGGGTGCTGCCGTTTTCGGTGGCTGAGTTGCTTCGCGCACGGGGGATTGCACCATTTCTGTTTGCGATCCGCGGTTTCTGCGATCCCGTCCGCGTCGCACAGTATCCGCATCACTGGGTCGCGCTCGGTCAGGTTGGCCGGTTGACACGTCTGATGCGGACCGAAGGCTGTGGCGACATTGTTTTTATCGGCGGGCTGGTGCGGCCCGCACTATCTGAAATCCGTCTTGATTTCGGAACGCTGCGCGCCATTCCGGCGATTGCGAAAGCGCTGCGCGGCGGTGACGATCACCTTCTGACCGGGATCAGCCGCATCTTCGAGAGCCACGGTTTTCGTCTTGTGGGTATCCAGGACGTGGCGCCCGAACTCCTGATGCCGGAAGGCAGCATCACGCGCGCTGCGCCGGACGCGGAGGCACTCGCCGATATTGCAAAGGGCCGCGACCTGATGCGGGCCATCAGTCCATTCGATGTCGGCCAGGCTGTCGTGGTGATCGACGGCCATGTGGTTGCAGTCGAGGATATCGAGGGTACCGACCGGCTTCTGGCACGGGTGGCGCAGCTGCGCGCGGACAAGCGCATTCGCGCCAAGCCGGGGCGTGGCGTGCTGGTGAAGACGCCGAAGGTGCAGCAGGATTTGCGCTTCGATCTTCCGACCCTCGGGCCGAAGACGATCGATGGCATCGTTGACGCGGGATTGGCTGGTGTCGCCATTGTCGCGGGCCGAACGCTGGTCGCCGAGGCGGATGTGATGACCGCGAAAGCGGATCAGGCCGGACTGTTCGTCACAGGACTGCCGTTGTGAGCGGCGACAAAACCCGCGCGGCGCCGAAGATATTTGTGATTGCCGCCGAGGAATCCGGCGACCGGCTTGGGGCGGGCTTGATCAAGGCGTTGCGCGAGCGGCTACCGAAGGCCACGTTCTCGGGCATCGGCGGCAGCCATATGGCGGCGCAGGGGCTGCCGTCGCTGTTTCCGACCGATGAACTGGCGATCATTGGATTCATGGCGATCCCTCAAAAATTGCCGATGATCCTTCGCCGTATCCGCGAGGCGACCGACGCGGTGCTCGCGGCGAAGCCAGACGTGCTGGTGATTATCGACAGCCCGGATTTCACCCATCGCGTGGCGCGGCGCGTTCGTGCAGCCGATCCGTCCATTCCGATTGTCGATTACGTATCGCCGACGGTATGGGTCTGGCGGCCGGGCCGCGCCAAAAAAATGCGGGCCTATGTCGATCGCCTGCTCGCAGTGCTGCCATTCGAACCCGATGTTCACCGCAAGCTGGGCGGTCCGCCGTGCAGCTATGTGGGCCATCCGCTTCTTGATGATCTCAATGCGTTGAGGCCCAACGCGGATGAACTGGCGCGTCGTTCGGCCCAGCCGCCGTTTCTGTTGGTGTTGCCGGGAAGTCGCCGCAGCGAGATCAAGCGCAACATGGCGATCTTCGGCGAAACGCTCCGCCTGCTGCGTGAACAGGGCGTCGCGTTCGAGCCTGTATTGCCGACGGTGCCGCATCTTGCCGGAAGCGTTCGTGCGGCTGCCGCAAGCTGGCCGATCCAGCCGAAGATCGTGGTCGGCGAAGCCGAGAAACAAGCGGCATTCCGCACGGCGCGTGCTGCTTTGGCGAAATCGGGCACGGTGACGCTCGAACTGGCGCTGGCGGGCGTGCCGATGGTGACGGCCTATCGGGTCACGGAATTCGAGGCGTTCATCGCGCGCCGCGTGATCCAGACATCGTCGATCATTCTCGCCAATCTCATCCTCGGCGAGAATGTCATCCCTGAATTCCTGCAGCAGGATTTCACGGCGGAAAATCTTGCACCGGCTTTGCGCGATGTCCTCGGCGATACACCGGCGCGACAGCGGCAGGTGGACGCTTTCGCGCGGCTCGAGCAGATCATGTCCACGGGCGGCAAGCGGCCGAGCGAGCTTGCGGCCGATGGCGTGATCGCCGCCATCCGTTGAGCGATATTGAGCATGGTGAGGAGGCGCCTCGCCCCGTCTCGAACGATTGAGGATACGATTAGGCCAATATGGTTGTCATCACCGGGCATAGCCCGAAGAACGGCGTCGCTTCCGCTCGCCTGCGTCCCGGTGATCCCGATGGATTGAGCACGATGCATCTTGAGCGGGATGCCCGGGACAAGCCCGGGCATGACAATTGAGAATCTGAGCGACAGCACTAGGGCGGGACAATGCCGAGCCAAATTACCCGCCAAACAAAAAGGCCGGTGCGAAACACCGGCCTTTCGTTGAACCAGATGGCTGCGCGCTTATTTGCGCTTGCCGATGTCCACGTAATCGCGCGAGGTGGCGCCGGAGTAGAGCTGGCGCGGACGGCCGATCTTCTGCTGCGGATCCTGGATCATCTCGCTCCACTGGCTGATCCAGCCAACAGTGCGGGCGACTGCGAACAGCACGGTGAACATCGAGGTCGGGAAGCCCATCGCCTTGAGGGTGATGCCCGAATAGAAGTCGACGTTCGGATACAGCTTGCGGTCGATGAAATACGGATCGCTGAGCGCGATCTTTTCCAGCTCCATGGCGACATGAAGCAGCGGATCGTTCTGGTGGCCGGTTTCCGCCAGCACCTTGTGACACATCTGCTGCATGATCTTGGCGCGCGGATCGTAGTTCTTGTAGACGCGATGACCGAAGCCCATCAGGCGGACGTTGCTGTTCTTGTCCTTCACCTTGGCGATGAATTCCGGAATCTTGTCGACGGTGCCGATCTCGGCCAGCATCTGGAGCGCGGCTTCGTTCGCGCCGCCGTGCGCAGGTCCCCACAGGCAGGCGATGCCGGCGGCGATACAGGCGAACGGATTTGCGCCCGACGAGCCCGCGATGCGGACGGTCGAGGTCGATGCGTTCTGCTCATGGTCGGCGTGAAGGATGAAGATCTTGTCCAGAGCTTCGGCCATCACCGGATTGATCTTGTACTCCTCGCACGGGACGGCGAAGCACATGTTGAGGAAGTTCGACGCGTAATCGAGCGAGTTCTTCGGGTAAACGAAGGGCTGACCGACGTTGTACTTGAAGGCCATCGCGGCAAGCGTCGGAATCTTCGCGATCATCCGCATGGAGGCGATCATGCGCTGCTTCGGATCGTTGATAGCGGTGGAGTCGTTATAGAAGGCGGCGAGGGCGCCGACAGA
>CAZQMD010000055.1:0-21756 GCA_964594185.1 uncultured Afipia sp.
AAATCCGCGATGGAGAAGTTGCTGTCGAGCCGCCGCCGCCGGCCGTCGCGGAGCTTGTGTTCATCGGCCGTATCCACACGCCCTGGACCGACAGGCTCAAGACGCCGCGACAGGGCCGCCACGACGGCCCGGTCTGCCGGATCGAGATTTTCGAGCCATGGGTGCCCGCGTTGAAGGGCCTCGACAAGTTCACACAAGTGGAGGTGATTTACTGGCTGCATCAGTCGCGCCGCGATCTGATCCTGCAGAGTCCCGCCAGCGACACCAGCACGCATGGCACGTTCGCGCTCAGATCGCCGATGCGTCCTAACCCGCTGGGGACATCCGTCGCGAAACTCGTTGGCATTGAAAGCAATATGGTTCTGGTGCGCGGCCTCGACTGCCTTGACGGGACGCCATTGGTCGATCTCAAGCCGGATCGCTGCCAGTTCACGCCAATCGCGCCGCCGCAGCCGGGCGATTTCGAGACAGGTGAATAACTGCAATTGCCTGCATTCGGAGTGCAGGACGATGCGCGCAGAAACACGCATCGCTCTGCGCGAAATTCAGCCAGCGACTAACATCTAATTTACTTGTGGCGATCCGCTTAATCCCGGAAGCTCCATAGGCGCGTCTCCGAATGGAAATATGTTCCGCTTGACGGGGCGCTCTTAAATCGCGACGGCGATGGAGAAGTCCGATGGCGAAGAACGAAGTTGCAGGCGTCGGCGACTATGAAGGCCCGGCTGGCGGGTGGGGTGCACTGAAGGCTGTTGCGGAAGCCGTCCGCGGACAGATGGCGCCGGTGAAGGAGACCCACGGTCTTCTCACCATGAACCAGCCGCACGGCTTCGACTGTCCCGGCTGCGCGTGGCCGGACCCCAAGCACACCTCGTCTTTCGAATTCTGCGAGAACGGCGCAAAGGCCGTGACGTGGGAAGCGACCTCGAAGCGGACGACGCCCGAATTCTTTGCGGCGCATACCGTCAGTGAGCTGTGGACATGGGCAGATTACGATCTTGAGAACGAGGGCCGTCTTACGCATCCGATGATGTACGATCGCGCGACGGATCGTTATCTTCCAATCTCCTGGGATGATGCGCTGGCGCGGATCGGTGCTGCGCTGCGCGCGCTACCTCATCCCGACATGGCTGAGTTCTACACATCCGGCCGCGCGTCGAACGAAGCGGCATTTCTTTATCAACTCCTTGCGCGGGAATTCGGCACCAACAATTTTCCAGACTGCTCGAATATGTGTCACGAGGCCACCAGTGTCGGTCTTCCGGTGTCTATCGGAGTCGGCAAAGGCACGGTGACGCTGGAGGATTTCGACTACAGCGATGCGATCTTCTGCATTGGCCATAATCCCGGCACCAATCATCCGCGCATGCTGACAACACTGACCGAGGCGTCGCGGCGCGGCGTGCCGATCATCGCCATTAACCCGCTTCGCGAGCGTGGACTTCAGCGCTTCACGCCGCCGCAAAATCCGGTGGAGATGCTGACGCTCAGTTCGACACCGATTGCGTCGTCGTACTACCAGGTCAAGGTCGGCGGGGACATCGCGGTGCTGAAGGGAATGATGAAGGTCCTGCTGGCGCTCGATGAGAAAAGTCTCGCTCAGGGCGGACCCGGCATGCTCGACCGGGATTTCATTGCGGAGCATACAACGGGCATCGATGCGCTGATCGCGGATATCAATGCGACCTCATGGGACGACATCGAAAAGGCGTCAGGTCTTTCGCGCGCTGACGTTGAAGCCGTCGGGACTATCTACGCCAATGCCAAGCGCGTGATCATCAACTACGGCATGGGGATCACGCAGCATCGTCACGGTACCGGAAACGTGCAGCAGATTGCCAACCTGCTCATGCTTCGCGGCAACATCGGAAAACAGGGGGCTGGAATCTCTCCATTGCGCGGTCATTCCAATGTGCAAGGTGACCGGACTGTGGGCATCACCGAAATTCCCAACGATGCGTTGCTCGACGGCCTCGTCAAGGTGTTCGGGTTTGAGCCGCCGCGCCACAAGGGCCACAATGCGGTGGAAGCCATCGAGTCGATCCGCGATGGGCGCTCGAAGGCATTGATCAGCCTTGGCGGCAATCTTGCTGTGGCGATGTCCGATCCGGAAGTCACGTTCAAGGCGATGCGGGGACTCGATCTCGCGGTTCACGTCGCGACAAAGCTGAACCGTTCGCATCTCTTGCTCGCCAAGGAGTCGATCATCCTGCCGTGTCTGGGGCGCACGGAGGTCGATGTGCAAGAAGGAGTGCCGCAATCGGTCACGGTTGAAGACTCCATGTCGATGGTTCACGCCTCGCGTGGTGGACTAAAACCCGCTTCCGAACATTTGCGGTCTGAGCCTGCGATCATCGCGGGGATTGCGATGGCGACCCTGCCGAACAGCCGCGTGCCCTGGGCTGAATTGGTGGCGGACTATTCGAAGATTCGTGACCGCATCGAAGCTGTGTTTCCGGCCTTCAAGGACTTCAATACAAAGATCGCGAAGCCGGGTGGCTTTCGTCTCTATAACGCGGCATCGGCACGCGAGTGGCTGACGCCGAGCAGGAAAGCCAATTTTCTGATCTATCCGGGACTGGAAGAGGACCCGCCTGCAGAAGGGACGCTGACGCTGACGACGATCAGAAGTCACGATCAGTACAACACGACAATCTACGGTTTGAACGATCGCTACCGGGGGATCACCGGCCGGCGCGATGTGGTCTTCGTCAATCAAAACGATCTGGCGGGCCGCGGACTGAAGCATGGCGACCTGATCGATGTGGTGCTTGCCGCATCAGGCGGGGAGCAGCGCGTTCTGAAAGGACAGACTGCCGTCGCCTACAACATTCCGGCTGGCTCCGTGGCGGCTTATTATCCCGAAGCAAATGTGCTGGTCACGCTGGACCAATACGACAAGCAGTCGGGAACGCCGTCCTACAAATCCATTCCCGTCCGGATTCAAGCCGCGGCGCATTAGCTGAATTGCCGTCCTGACCGGCTTGACTGGCACATCCAAAAAGATACCATTCGGTCTCTTTTTGGAGAAATGGATGCCAACCAAAGGTGAGCGCACCAAAGCGGAAATCGTGCGGCTGTCAGCAGATTTGCTGAACAGGCGCGGGTTTCTGGCGACGCCTGTCTCCGATATCATAAAGACAACAGGAATCCAGAAGGGCGGTCTGTATCGGCACTTCGAAAGCCGAGAGGCTCTTGCTGTGGCGGCGCTGGATTTTGCGGTGGGCGGCGTTCGCGAACGCCTGCTGAACGCGGTGACGGCGCAGGACAACGCCTGCGACAAGCTGCTGGCGATGCTGTGCGCGTATGCGGACAAGGGCCTGAATGCTCCCATGGCCGGTGGGTGTCCGATCATGAATACGGCGATTGAGACGGATCACACGCACCCGCGTCTGCGAAAGCGGGCACAGCGCGCGATGTCGGAATGGCACGGCTTGATCGTGCGTGTTGTGGAAGCTGGCCGATGTGCAGGTGAAATCCGGGAAGACGTTGTCGCAAAAGACGTCGCTTCGTCTTTCATCGCCGCCGTTGAGGGCGGCGTGATGCTGACGCAACTGTATGGCGATCCATCGTATCTCGATGCGGCGCTCCGCCATCTGGCGGATTATGTCGAGAGCGATCTGCGAAAGACCGTTACCCGTCGCAGGAGGTCAACATGATCTATCAGGCAATCGTCGCGCGCAAACTCCGCAAGACATTTGATGCACTGAACCGCGGTGACTATGCACCTGTTCTCAATGCGTTCGGATCTCCCGTCGAGCACACGTTCTTCGGCGATCACGCGCTCGCAGGTTCGCGGCACAACATGGACTCCGTGGTCCGCTGGTACGATCGGCTGCAGATTGTTTTTCCCGACCTGCATTTCGACATCGAAGCGATTGCGATCACTGGAATGCCCTGGAATACGACGGCGATGATCGAGTGGCGCGACAGTTTTACGCTGCGCGATGGATCGAAGCGCGGCAATCAGGGCGTCCATGTCATGAGGATCAGATGGGGCAGGGTCGTCTCGCTGCACATCTATTGCGATACGCAGGTCCTTGCGTCGGTGCTGGGCGAACTTGAAAGGCAAGGGGTCAAAGAAGCTGGGCTTCCAGCGATCGATGATTCAGGCTCGTTCGGCCGTCGGTCTGTCGATAATCCGGCCGTATTGCCGCCAGTCGCATAATCTGCTGTTGCAAATCACTTGCAACTGGCCTCGCTGGTATGCATATTGGCGGTATGGATGCGCGATCTCCGTCACTGCCGCCTGACCAGGCTGCCACCCCGCCTGTGCCGGGAGGGTGGCGTTCGGCGCGTGGCGAGCCGTCGCTGGCGGGTATGTTCGGCTCCATTCGGGTCGTTAAGGGCGGCTCGTTCTGGCGCAAGCTGGCCGCGTTTCTGGGACCGGGTTATCTCGTCGCCGTCGGATACATGGACCCCGGCAACTGGGCGACATCGCTCGCGGGTGGTTCCAAGTTCGGTTACGCGCTGCTCGCCGTCGCGCTGATTTCCAACATCATGGCCATCGTGCTGCAGGCGCTGTGCGCGCGGCTGGGGGTGGGTTCGGGCCGCGATCTCGCGCAGGCCTGCCGCGATGCCTATCCGAAATGGGTGTCGTGGCCGCTATGGCTGTTTGCGGAAATCGCCATCAGCGCGACTGACCTCGCAGAGATCATCGGCACCGCCATCGGTCTCAATCTGCTGTTCGGAATTCCGCTCGAGATTGGTGTGCTGATCACCGCGCTGGATGTGTTTCTCATTCTGGCGTTGCAGGCGATCGGCTTCCGCTGGATTGAGGCGTTTGTGGTCGCGCTGCTCGGCGTCATCGCGGCGTGCTTCGCAATTCAGATCGCGATGGCCGATCCCCATTGGGGCCAGGTGATCCGAGGTTTTGCGCCCACCGTCGACATCATCGCCAACCGCGACATGCTGTACCTCGCGCTCGGCATACTTGGGGCGACGGTGATGCCGCATAATCTTTATCTGCATTCCGGTTTGGTGCAGACGCGAGGTTATGGCGATACGGTCCCGGAGAAAAAAGAGGCGATTACGCTCGCGACGATCGATTCCACAATTGCGCTGTGTCTTGCGCTTTTGATCAACGCGTCGATCCTCATTCTTGCGGCATCGACCTTCCACAAGGCGGGCAAGACCGATGTCGCCGAACTCGATCAGGCACACGCATTTCTCGCGCCGCTGCTTGGCTCGACGCTGGCGCCGACACTGTTCGGCATTGCGCTGCTGTGCTGCGGATTGAATTCGACCGTCACGGCCACGCTGTCCGGCCAGATTGTGATGGAAGGTTTTATCAACATCAAGATCGCGCCATGGCTGCGGCGCCTTGTGACGCGCATGATCGCCATCGTGCCGGCGGCGGTGGTGACCATCTGGTACGGCGAGAAGGGCACGGCGCAACTGCTCATCCTCAGTCAGGTGGTGCTGAGCCTGCAATTGCCGTTTGCCATCGTGCCGCTGGTGATGTTCACGGCGAGCAAGGCCAAAATGGGAACGTTCGTCGCGCCGCGCTGGCTCTCGTTTATCGCAGCGATCATTGCCGCGATCGTGGTCGCGCTCAACGTGAAACTGCTGATCGACTTCGTGACGGGCTGATCGCGCTTATTTCTGCGCTGAGTTCCTGTCGAAACGTTCGCGTGCTGACTGGATCGCCGGGAGATGTTCGAACGCCCATGAGCCGAGATGCTGCACGGGCTTTTTGAGCGAGTGGCCAAGCTCGGTCAGTTCGTAATCCACCCGCGGCGGGATCGTCGGATAGATCGTGCGGGTAACGAGACCGTCGCGCTCAAGGCCGCGCAACGTCAGTGTCAGCATACGTTGCGAAATGCCGCCGACCATCCGCTTGATCTCATTAAAGCGGCGCGGGCCATCACCCAGCAGCATGATGACCAGCACGCTCCACTTGTCGCCGATCCGCGACAGGATCGACCCCACTGCCAGGCAATTGCCGGGCAGATGCTGGTCGGGTGGGGCGGTTACATCGATGTGCTCGGGTGTCACGGCTGTGCTCGGGTTCAGAAAATGTGCCTTCTTGTGCGGTTTATCAAAGGTCACCATTAGTGTCCAGGTATCAATCTGATACTAGAGCTAAAGGGGAACCCATGAAGCTGCTCCATATCGACGCCAGCATCCTTGGCGGCAACTCCGTCTCCCGCCAACTGTCCGCCGCAGCCGTCGCGCGGCTCCGCAAGGCCACTCCTGAACTCGATGTCACCTACCGCGATCTGAGCACGTCGCCGCTGGCGCATCTCAGCGGTGAACACCTTGCCGCTGCCCACGGTGCAACTCCGGAAACGCCGGCTGTGCGGGATGACATTGCGGCCAGTGCCGCTGCGCTGGACGACTTCCTGGCTGCAGATGTCGTGGTGATCGGCGCCCCGATGTACAACTTCACCATTCCAAGCCAGCTCAAGGCGTGGATCGATCGCATCCTCGTGGCAGGAAAGACCTTCAAGTACTCAGAGAAGGGCGTTGAAGGCCTCGCGGGCAATAAGCGCGTGATTGTCGCCCTCTCGCGCGGCGGCTTCTACGGAGCCGGTGCACCGGCTGCGGCGGGCGAACATCTCGAAACCTATCTGCGCTGGGTGTTCGGTTTCATCGGCGTGACCAATGTCGAAATCATCGCAGCCGATGGAATCCAAGTCAGCCCCGAGCAGCGCGAAAAGTCGGTCGCTGAGGCGTTGCACGTCGCCAATGAATTGCAGGCTGCAGGCAGCCAGCAGGCAGCTTGAGAATAATTTCGTCATGGCCGGGCTTGTCCCGGCCATCCACGTCTTGAGCTGTGACAAGACGGGATGCCCAGCACTCAGCCGGGCGCGACGACTTCAATTCAAGGCGTGATAAAGCTCTAGTCCTGCGGCTCAGGCGCCATCGAGCCGGTGGCATCGATACGAAGCCAGCCGCTCGGCGCCAGTCGCTGCTGCGGCAGGAAGCGCGCCTTGTAGTCCATCTTCCGCGAGCCTTCGATCCAGTAGCCGAGATAGACGTAAGGCAGGCCAAGCCTGCGTGCGCGCGCGATATGATCGAGGATCATGAATGTGCCCATCGAGCGGCTTTCCTCGCCGGGCTCGAAGAACGAATAGACCATCGACAGCCCATCGACGAGAATGTCGGTCAGCGCCACCGCGATCAGGTCGCCGCCCTTGCCGGTAATCCCGCTGTCGGGGGTGCGCCGGCGATATTCGATGATGCGGGTCGAGACGTGGCTGTCCTCGACCATCATCGCGTAATCGAGCACGGTCATGTCGGCCATGCCGCCATCGCGATGGCGCGCGTCGAGGTAAGCGCGGAATACAGAATATTGCTCCGACGTCGGCACAGCCGTGCGCAGTTCGCTGACAATATCGGCGTTGCGCGTCTGGATTTTGCGGAAGTTGCGCGAGGGCCGGAATTCGTTGGCGATCACGCGCACTGACACACAGGCGCGGCATTGATCGCAGGCGGGCCGATAGGCGATGGACTGGCTGCGGCGGAAGCCGCCATGGGTAAGAAGATCGTTCAGCTCGCCGGCCTTGTCACCGACAAGATGCGTGAACACCTTGCGCTCCTGCTTTCCCTCCAGGTAGGGGCAGGGTGAGGGAGCCGTCAGATAGAACTGCGGCGTATTGCGCGAGTGCTGTGTCACGTGCGGCCGTTCGTCTCCGGTCAGCGCGATTCTTTCCCCAGCATCGCGCTGGGAAGCCCCGGGGGTCAACAGATTTGAGCCCGCCGCAGTCATAATGACGCGAATTTCAGGCTTAATTCAGCAAACCGGGCAGGCCACACGGATGTGATCTGCCCTGAGTTGGAAGTGATCTAGACCCGCGTGGTCTGAACCATCGACGGCTGGACGTTGCTGTTGATGAAGACCGTGCCGAGCACGACATCGTGTAGCAACCGGCGGCGGCCGTTGAACAGGCCGACCAGCAGGACCAGTGGACTCAGGAACGAGACCGACACCCAGTAGAGAACGGCGTGAACCGCGCCTAGGACGAAGTAGGGCTTCTCGCCGGTCCATGTCCGCATCTCGATATCCATCATGCGCATGCCGATGGTGGCGCCGTTCGGTCCGCCCAACGTCATGCCGTAATAGATCAGCGCCCAGATCACCGAGAACGGCGAGATCAGCCAGAACAGAAACCAGCCGAGGCCGAGCGTGACGATGCCGAACAGCGTGATGAAGATGATCGCAAGTACGATCGGGATCGACAGGATCACGAGATCGATCAGGAAAGCGAACACGCGCTTGGTCAGCACGCCGCGAAACAGTTCGGGCTGCAGCCACGGATCGTAGGCCTGCTGCGCGCTGGCGCTGGCGGACGGATTGTTGCGCCAGGTCGCGCCGCCGGTGTTTCTCGTCTCAGACATGGAAACCCTCCTCAGCGGCCATTGCCCAAACCTTCTGGCCCAAAGCCGCGTGCTGGGCACATGGCCTCGACGGGTTCCTGGCGCAAGATGGCTTAGGCTCACATGGAGAAAAAGTTATCTGGCGGGAACCGGTCGAAAAGCCGTCACCTAAGGTGCGCGCTTTTGCGCGTCTCGAACGGCAACAAGACTACCTTCATCCTTCGAGGCTCGCGCGCGAAGCGCGCTTCGCACCTCAGGATGACGCAGCTACTCTGCGGCTTATCGGCCCGCCTTCAGTCTCTCTGCCGCTGCCGGTGCGAAATACGTCAGCACGCCATCGGCACCCGCGCGCTTGAATGCGACGAGGCTTTCCATCATGGCGCGCTCGCCATCGATCCAGCCATTGTTCGCGGCGCCCGCGATCATCGCGTATTCGCCGGACACCTGATAGGCGAAGGTCGGCATCGCGAAGGTGTCCTTCACGCGGCGCACGATATCGAGATAAGGCAGGCCCGGTTTCACCATCACCATGTCGGCGCCTTCGGCGATGTCGAGTTCGACTTCGCGCAGCGCCTCGTCGGAATTCGCCGAATCCATCTGGTAGGTGCGCTTGTCGCCGGTCAGCGTTTTTGCCGAGCCGATGGCATCGCGGAAGGGACCGTAGAACGCCGATGCATATTTCGCGGCATAGGCCATGATCTGCACGTCGCCAAAGCCGGCGCGGTCGAGACCGTCGCGGATGGCGGCGACACGGCCATCCATCATGTCTGATGGGGCGATGATGTCGCAGCCGGCTTCCGCCTGCACCAGTGCCTGCCGCACCAGAAGA
Organism: uncultured Afipia sp.; assembly: GCA_964594185.1. GTDB lineage: Bacteria > Pseudomonadota > Alphaproteobacteria > Rhizobiales > Xanthobacteraceae > Afipia. The sequence continues at coordinate 9,152 of CAZQMD010000055.1, forward strand.
GCAACAGTTTCATCGTTCAGGATTCTGCCGTCGTCGTGCAACAATCCGTCATGGCCATGACTGGTGAACGGATCGAGGGCCACGTCGCAGAGAACGCCGAGATCGGGAAACTCTTTCTTGATCGCGCGCACCGACTGACAGACCAGATTGTTGGCGTTGAGTGCCTCGGAACCGGTTTCGTCGCGCAGCGATGGTTCGGTGTAAGGGAATAAGGCAATGCAGGGGATGTCGAGCTTCATGGCACGCTCGGCGTCACGAACGCACTGATCGACACTGAGGCGATCGACGCCCGGCATCGAGGCAATGGGCGCCCGCAGATTGTTGCCGTCTACCACGAACAGCGGCCAGATCAGGTCGTCAGTGGTGAGGACATTCTCGCGAACCAGCCGGCGCGCCCATTCAGACTTGCGATTGCGGCGCATGCGCGTGGTCAGATCGAGGGAGGGGCCTGTATCCCGGACTGGATTGTCCCGTACTTCGATCGGACGCCCGAATTTGATCGCCATCGTGAAACCGCTCCCGCGCGCAAAACAGATGACCAGATATGTAGCATCTGCGGACCCTCTCGTCACCGCACAGAGGTGATTGATTTTACATGAGTAAAGCGTCAAACAGGCGGGATGAGCAAGGATATCCGACAGCTAATGCCCGCGCGCATGCCGAAAGGCGCGAACGACGATGCGCCGCGCGAGCAGGTCAATCTGGTCACGGCGATGACAACGCCGGACGCGGAGACAGGCGAGAGCACGTGGACCACGCGGCTTGTGCTGTTCCTGCGCGTCATGGCCGTGCTGTCGATGATCAAGGGGCTCTATCACTGGGCGCAGATCACCGGCTTTATCGGTGGCGAGGAGGGCGCGTTCGAAGCGCAGACCACCCAATGGCAAACCGCGACAGTCTACTTCGCCGTGATCGAACTGGTTGCTGCCGTGGGACTGTGGCTGGCCACGCCATGGGGCGCGGTGGTGTGGCTCACGACCATCGTTTCAACCGCAGTTATTGAATTGATGTTCCCCACCATCTACGGCGGCAACCTGTTCGCGGTTCTTGTCTCTCTTATCCTGCTCGCGGCCTATCTCATTCTGGCCTGGTTTTCGGCACGCGAACGGCCGCCGTAGCGCGGGGGCAGGGCCTGCCGCCTTGATGTTTTACGAAGTCTTTCAAATTTGAACGATGGGTGTTCCGGAACGCGACAGGATGCGTGACGAAGCGTGAACATCGGGCGTTTTGGGTGAATCAAAACTAACAAAAAGCCCTTGTTTTATCGATGTAACATACGATTCACCGTTTTAAATAAACCAACTCTTTATGCTGTTATTTAAGCTGATCTTCAAACGCCTCCCTTAGTTTGCACCTATCAGGCGAGACAAAAGTTTCGTCGAATAAGTCGTAAAAACGACAACAGGGGAAGTGTCATGATCAAAACAGCCGCTACGGCCATTGAGCCCGCACGCGACAACGCTGCACCGGTGCAGCCGCTCTATCTCGAAGCGCTTACGCTCGTTGAACGCCTGCATCGCCGTCTGCTCGACGTCATCAAGGATGAGTTCGACCGTCGCGGCCGCGCCGACATCAACTCCGTGCAGGCTTTGCTGCTCTATAACATCGGCGACAAGGAACTGACCGCCGGTGAGCTGCGCACGCGCGGCTACTATCTCGGCTCGAACGTCTCGTACAATCTGAAGAAGCTTGTCGAGATGGGCTTCCTCGATCATCAGCGTTCGCGCGTCGATCGCCGCTCGGTCCGCATCCGTCTGACCGCGCAGGGCCAGGAAATCCGCCACATCGTCGACGCGCTTTATCAGAAGCACGTCAAGACGGTGGAGCAGGTGGGCGGCATCTCGAACGCCGAGTTCGCGACGCTGAACAAGTCGCTGCATCGCCTCGAGCGGTTCTGGACCGACCAGATCCTCTATCGCCTTTGAGAATTTAAGGCGGGTCAGCCGGCGGGTTTAAAAAGACCGGCAGCCCATCGTTCTCCTGACAGTTTTTGCCGGTGCCCTCCGGCTGCTACCGAAGTGCGCGCAAGACGCACGCGGAAGAATTCCGCACGAGTTTCCCCTGGTGTGGGATATGCGACTAGGCGCCTTCGGGCGCCTTTTCGCGTTTGATGGATCAGGAAGAAAAGTCCCTTGGCAGGACATTCACTCGCTTGACCGGACGCCGGATGACGCTTTCAACGGCCATTGCAACGTGAGCGGTGTATCGTTTTTCTATTTTGTGAGCTTGGTACTCGCTGCGCGCGTAGACGTGGATAATGTCTTCAACCAGTTCTCTGCATTCAAAACCAAGAAAGAGACTGTCGTATTCTTTCGCTCCCAGCATCAGATTTAGTTTGGCTTGTACGGCGTAGTTTTCTGCTTGTGACAAGAGCATTCCGTTTCCATCGTCATTCCCAACGCGCTCAAGATACGATGATTTTGGATTTTTGTTTTGCATCCGCGGTATTCGGGAATTTGGTGGAACGAAAACAAGCACCGGGAAACAAAATCAGGACGGTTGAAAAATACGACCCGCGGTCGCGCCCGCCCCATCACCTCCATCATGACGTGCATGGGCCGGTATGACTGAACAGGCGAGGCTTCCGGACCCAGAATCGACTCGTAAACGAGTCCTGAATCCTTCCCCGCCCAGATCAAAAATATGATTCGAGACTCTTGCGCGGAGTCTTTCCATCATCCTCAAATCATGAGGCCGATTCTTAAATTCGCCGGCGACCGGCTGCAGGTCGCGTTGATGCTGGTTCTGCTGGCGGCATGCTCGCTGAACCTGATGTTCCTTTGCGCGCGGCTTTAGTCTGCGGTATCGGCCCCTCCTGATTCTCCGGCAGATTCTGTCCCAAACCCTCGGGAATTCGCTCCCGTATGGGTCAATTCACGTATTTCCGGTCGAGCCGAAATCGTTCATGCGTGGGCCACGGTGCCGAACAATGAATCCGAAGAGTCGCGGGATGATCCAGTCAAGGCTCTCAATGATGGACACGAGGAAAGCCATGGATGCGCAGACCATTGCGATCGACGCGGTTGTCACTCTGACCGGCGGCAATCGGGAGGCTGTGACCGCCCTGATCCAGAGGCTTTACATGACCGGGGTCAAGGACCCGAAGCGCCTGACCTTTAAGGGTCTGCAGGCGGCTGCCCGCGTTTGACCGGCGGGGCGGATTGGACAGGGATAGCCCTTTTGAGGGCTGAAGAGGGCCATTTGCCGGTATCCTGCCGGGAAACCTGCCCAATCGTCAGGTCCGGCGATGTCGTGGGCTGAAACGCCTAAATCTGGCCCACCTGCTTGCGGAACTTGGCCGCTCCCGCCAGATATGGTATCTCGCGCCTGCCATCCTTGATACCCTCAATAGCCGTCCGGAGCCCTCTGCAGGCTGCGGCGGTGGAGACATTTTACAATGAGCTCATCTGCCAATTCTTCCAGTGCGAAGACTGCTTCCGCTCCCGACTCGTTCTTCACGGCCTCCCTCGCGCAGGCCGATCCAGAGATCGCCAATGCGATCAAGGGTGAGCTCGGTCGCCAGCAGCATGAGATCGAGCTGATTGCATCGGAGAACATCGTGAGCCGCGCCGTGCTCGAGGCGCAGGGCTCGGTGATGACCAACAAATACGCGGAAGGCTATCCGGGCGCGCGCTATTACGGCGGCTGCGAGTTTGTCGACGTCGCCGAAAACCTTGCCATCGAGCGCGCCAAGAAGCTATTCGGTGCCGGTTTCGCAAACGTGCAGCCGAACTCGGGCAGCCAGATGAACCAGGCGGTGTTCCTGGCGCTGCTGCAGCCGGGCGACACCTTCATGGGCCTCGATCTTGCCGCGGGCGGCCATCTCACCCACGGCGCGCCGGTCAACATGTCGGGCAAGTGGTTCAAGCCGGCGCACTACACCGTGCGCCGCGAGGACCAGATTATCGATATGGATGCGGTGGCCAAGCAAGCGGAAGAGATCAAGCCCAAGCTGATCATCGCGGGCGGCTCCGCTTATTCCCGTCCATGGGACTTCAAGCGCTTCCGCGAAATCGCCGACAGCGTCGGTGCGTATCTGCTGGTCGACATGGCGCACTTCGCCGGTCTCGTGGCGGGCGGCGTTCACGCCTCGCCGGTTCCGCATGCGCACGTCACGACCACGACCACGCACAAGTCGCTGCGCGGTCCGCGCGGGGGTCTGATCCTCAGCAACGATGAAGCGATCGCCAAGAAGCTGAACTCGGCCATCTTCCCCGGCCTGCAGGGCGGCCCGCTGATGCATGTCATCGCGGCCAAGGCGGTCGCCTTCAAGGAAGCCTTGCAGCCGGACTTCAAGATCTACGCCAAGAACGTGGTCGAGAATGCCAAGGCGCTGGCGGAAACGCTGCGCTCCAACGGTTTCGAGATCGTCTCCGGCGGCACTGACAATCACCTGATGCTGGTCGATCTGCGGCCGAAGGGCCTGAAGGGCAATGTGTCAGAGAAGGCGCTGGTCCGCGCCGGTCTCACCTGCAACAAGAACGGCATTCCGTTCGACCCCGAAAAGCCGTTCGTCACTTCGGGCCTGCGTCTTGGCACCCCTGCGGCGACCACGCGTGGCTTCGGCGTTGCCGAATTCAAACAGGTCGGCGCGCTGATCTCGGAAGTGCTAAATGCTGTCGCGCAGTCTGGCGAGGGCAGTGCGCCTCTGGTTGAGGCGTCGGTGAAGGACAAGGTGAAGGAACTCACCAGCCGCTTTCCGATCTATCAGTAAAGGCAGAGCGAGATGCGCTGCCCCAGCTGCAACAGTCTCGATACGCAGGTGAAGGACTCACGGCCGACGGAAGATTCGGCCGTGATCCGCCGCCGCCGCGTCTGCATGGCGTGCAACTTCCGTTTCACGACATTCGAGCGCGTGCAGCTTCGCGAACTTACCGTCATCAAGCGCAACAGTCGCCGCGTTCCGTTCGACCGTGACAAGCTGGTGCGCTCGCTGCAGATCAGTTTGCGCAAGCGCCCGGTCGATTCCGAGCGGGTCGAAAAGATGGTGTCGGCAATCGTGCGCGAGCTGGAAAGCGGGGGCGAGTCGGAGATTTCCTCGGAGGTGATCGGCGAGACCGTGATGGAGCATCTGCGTCAGCTCGACGATGTGGCCTATGTGCGGTTCGCTTCGGTCTATCGCAACTTCCGCGAGGCCAAGGATTTCGAGGCCGTGCTCGGCGAACTGTCCGGCGAGGACGAGCCGCCGCGTCCGGTTGCCCTGCGCAAGTGATTTTTTTCACGGCGCACTTCCCGCTAATCCGCTACGCTCGCCGCCGTGTCGGATACCGCTGATCCAATGACCGAAGATTTTCGTTACATGCAGCTTGCGCTGGCGCTCGGCCGGCGCGGGCAGGGCCGCACATGGCCCAATCCTGCCGTGGGTGCCGTCATCGTCAAGGATGGCGTCATTGTCGGGCGCGGCTGGACCCAGCCCGGCGGGCGGCCGCATGCAGAGCCGGAGGCATTGCGGCGTGCGGGCGAGGCGGCGCGGGGCGCGACGCTGTATGTGTCGCTGGAGCCGTGTTCGCATTTCGGCAAGTCGCCGCCCTGTGCAGATGCCATCATCGCCGCAGGCGTCGCACGCGTGGTGTCCGCGATCGAAGATCCCAATCCCGAGGTCGGCGGGCAGGGCCATGCGCGGCTGCGCGCTGCCGGGATCGAGGTCGAGGTCGGTCTCTGCGGGGAAGAAGCCGCGCGCGATCACGCCGGGCATTTCCTCCGCGTCGGCCAGAAGCGCCCATTTGTCATTCTTAAACTTGCTGTGTCCGCTGATGACAAGATCGCTGCGGCTGGACACAAGCCGGTGGCCATCACGGGAGAAGCAGCAAAGGCGCGGGTGCATCTGCTGCGCGCGCAGAGCGACACGGTTCTGGTCGGCATCGGCACGGTTCTCGCTGACGATCCGTTGCTCACTGTACGTCTGCCGGGGCTTGAGGCCCAGTCGCCGGTGCGTGTGGTGCTGGATCGCGCCTTGCGCCTGCCGGGTGAGAGCAAACTCGTACATTCCGCGCGGCAGACACCGGTCTGGGTGATGACATCCGATCTGTCCGAGGCGCCGGCCGCCATGAAGCTTGGTGCAGCGGGCGCGCAGGTCATTCGCGTTCCGGTGACGGATGGTCCACCTCCCGGCCTCGATCTGAAATCGGTTTTAAACGCACTGGCCGAGCGGGGGATCACCCGGCTGATGGTGGAAGGCGGCGCGCGTATGGCATCGTCATTCCTGAGTGCGGGTCTTGTTGACGAGGTTTGGCTCCTGCGTGGACCCGATGCCATCGGCATGGATGGTATTCCGGCGCTCGATACGCAGCCGCTATCGGCCATCACCCAGTCGCCTCGCTGGCGCGTGCATGCTACCGAGATGCTCGATAAGGATATTCTCACGATTTATGAGCGTAGCTAGATGTTCACCGGCATCATCACCGACCTTGGCGAAATCACCAGTATTCAGCCGACCGCGCAGGGCCAGTTACATCGGCTGCGGATCGCGTGCCGCTATGACCAGACCACGATTGCCGACGGCGCATCGATCGCCTGCAACGGCGTCTGCCTGACCGTGGTGCAGTCCGGTGTCGATGGCGACCGGACATGGTTCGATGTCGATGCCGCAGCCGAGACGCTGCGCCTGACAACGGCGAAGGGCTGGAGCAAGAGCACTCGCCTCAATCTCGAGCGGGCGCTCAAGATCGGCGACGAACTCGGCGGGCATATCGTGGCGGGGCACGTCGATGGCATCGCTACGATTATCGCGCGCGAAGACCTACCGGGCATGGCCAGGTTCGACCTGCGCGCGCCGCGCGACCTGGCAAAATTCATTGCGGCAAAGGGATCGGTGGTGCTCGACGGCGCTTCTCTGACTGTGAACACTGCAGTTGATGATACATTCTCGGTGCTGATCATTCCGCATACGCTGCAGGTGACGACGCTGAGCGACTGGCGCATCGGCTCCGAGGTCAATATCGAAGTGGATTTGATGGCGCGCTACGCGGCACGTCTGGTCGAAATGAAATAGACGCGCACCGGAGAACAGCAGGGCGGACATGCGCAAGCAACTCACCGATCAGCAGGTCGAGGTCTTCCGGGAGCGGTTGCTGCGCGCCGCTGAAAAACTCTTTGCCAAGCACGGGGTCGCTGGCGTTTCGATGCGTCAGATCGCACAGGCGCTGGGCTACAGCCAGACTGCGGCCTATCGCTATTTCGCCAACAAGGACGAAATTGTGCTGGCGATGCGGGCCGCTGCGCTGGACCGCTTTTGTGGTCATCTTGAAGCGGCGTTCGATCCGGCGAGGGATGCGCGCAGAAATGCACGCGCAGTAGGGCAGGCTTTCCTCGATTTCGCGCTGAAGCACCCCGACACCTATCGGCTGATTTTCTTCACCGAAAATCTCGAACAGACGATTGCTCCGCAATACCCGGCAACGATGACGCGTTTTCGCGCCACCATGACGACCTATGTCCGGGCGCTGCTCGATGCCGGATATATCAAGGGCGATGTCGATACGCTGGCCGAGACGTTTTTCTCCGCCGCGCACGGCGTTGTCATGATGCACATGAGCGGCCTTCTGAAGACCGTTCGCGCGCGAGACGAATTGCATCGCGCATCGATGCGTCTGATCGCGCGAGGTGCCGGCATGTCCGATGCCGCGCAAGCCGATGCAAAACCTGCGCGAATTGTCGCAAGCGGTGCGCGCTCTCGCCAAACTTGACGCTGTTAAATTAATTAAATAGCGTGCCGCCAAAATCGAAAAATGCTGGTGCGTGAAGAGCCGCGCAATTTGAATGGGGGACTGAAATGCCGTTGTTCAGCGATTATCCGGTTGCAACGCTTAAGGATGTCATCAGGTTCGAAACCGAGAAGACGCTTGAGCAGCGCTACGATGCACGCAGCGTCTACGAGATCTTTGCCAAGAGTGCCGCGCGGCATCCCGACCACACCGCGCTGACCATGCTGATGACCGGCGCGGACGACGAGACGCCGCGCCTAGTGACATACAGGCAATTGCTCGAAGGCATCACCCGCGCCGCGAACTTCTTTGCAAGTCTTGGTGGGGCAGGCGCCGGTGTAGCCTATATTCTCCCAAGTTTGGTGGAAACGCATTTCACGCTCTGGGGTGCGGAAACGCAGGGCTACGCCGTGCCGATCAATTTCCTGTTGCAGCCGCAGAACATTGCCGATCTCGTCCGCGCATCCGGCGCGAAGATCCTCGTTGCGCTGGGCCCGCATCCGCAACTCGATATCTGGCAGAAGGCTGTTGAGGTCAAGAAGCTGCTGCCTGACATCAAGCTGGTGCAGGTGTCGCTTTCCGATGCGCCGTTGCCCGAAGGCGTGTCTGGATTTGCCCCCGGCCTCAAGGCGCAGGATGGCAGTGCGCTGAACTTCGGCAAGGCGCGCAGCGGCGATGATGTTGCGGCTTACTTCCACACCGGTGGCACTACCGGTTCGCCGAAGCTGGTCACCCATACCCATCGTATGCAGATCGCAGCGGGGTTCGGTGGAGCGGTGCTGCAGGATTTGAGCGAGGCCGATGCGATCACCAATGGCCTGCCGCTGTTTCATGTTGCCGCGACCATTTCCTGCGGCTTGTCCATGTTTATCGCGGGCGCGAATGTGATCGTTCTATCGCCTGCCGGCATGCGCAATCCCGTCATCATCAAGAATTTCTGGAAGATCGTGGAGCGTTATCGGGCGACCGTGATCGGCGGCGTACCGACAGCACTGGCTGCGCTGCTCAATGTGCCGGTAAATGCCGACATTTCGTCCGCACGCTTCAGCATTTCGGGCGCATCGCTTCTGCCGCGGGCTGTGGCGCTGCAGTTTGAAAAGATGACGGGCACAAAGATACACGAAATTCTCGGCATGACCGAAACCGGCGGGCTTGTGTCTATCGATCCCGCGCCCGCGAAGCCGGTGCTTGGCTCTGTCGGCGTCCGGTTGCCGTATACGCAGGTTGTCGTGCGCAAGCTGTCTACTGACGGTTCGCTCGGCGAGGCCTGCGCGCCGCATGAGGTCGGCGTGATGACAGTGTCCGGCCCGAATGTCACGCCGGGATATAAGGACCAGAGCCAGAACGGCGACGCGCTGCGCGGCGGCACTCTCGACAGTGGCGATCTTGCTTATACCGATGAAGAGGGGCGTCTTTACATTGCAGGCCGCTCGAAGGATCTCATCATCCGCAGCGGCCACAATATCGATCCGGTTCTGATCGAGGACGCGCTGCAATCGCATCCCGCGGTGGCACTTGCTGCCGCTGTCGGCCAGCCGGACAAATATGCCGGCGAATTGCCGGTGTGCTACGTCGCGCTCAAGCCCGGCACACAGGCGACGGCCGATGAACTGAAAGCCTTTGCGGAGCCGCTGATCGCGGAGCGGCCTGCATGGCCGCGGCAGGTCATCGTCATCGATGCCATTCCGGTCACCAGCGTGGGCAAGATCTTCAAACCGCAGTTGCGCAACGACGCCGTGGAGCGGCTGGTCGCGCAGGTTGTGGCCGACGCTGCCGGATCGGACGGCGCCAAGATCGATGTCACGGCAGGCGGCAAGCGCGGCATTGACGTCACTGTCACACTGGCAGCGGCGCAATCCGGTCAACGGGGCGCGGTCGAGAAGGCGCTTGAAGGCTACCTGTTCGATTACAAGGTCGTATAGGCCGTTTGAAACGATTTCGGTGCTGCATCCCTGCCTTGAAAGGGGTCCGTTTTGCTTGGCTTTGTCGCGTTCAGCGACTACAAACGCGCAAACACGGAACCTCTTTTGACTGGATGGAATGATGGCTGAACCGCGGCGCGCAGAACTCAAGGACCAGACCGATATCAGCGGGTCGCATGTCGTCATTATCGAAGCGCGCTTTTACGATGATATTCAGGAGGCGTTGCTTCAGGGCGCGATCAAGGAACTGGAAGCCGCGGGCGTTGGCTACGACGTGATCAGCGTTCCCGGCGCGCTGGAAATTCCGGCGGCCATCGCCATTGCCATGGATGCGTCCAAGAAGATCGGCAGGCCATATGACGGCGCGATCGCGCTGGGTTGCGTGGTGCGCGGCGACACCATTCACTTCGAGATCGTGTCGATGGAATCCTCGCGCGCGCTGATGGATCTTGCGGTCGCACGCAGCCTGCCGCTCGGCAACGGCATCATCACGGTGAACACGACCGAGCAGGCATGGGAACGCGCCCGTGCGGACAGGTTGAACAAGGGTGGCGATGCGGCCCGTGCCGCATTGACCATGATGCGGATCAAGAAGCGCCTGGCGAAACCGCTATGAGCGATCCCAAGAAAGGCAGCGACAAGGGACCGGGCGAGCGCAAGGCGAACCGGCGCGGCGCGGCGCGTCTCGCTGCCGTGCAGGCGCTGTACCAGATGGATATTGCTGGCGCGGGCATTGGCGATATCTTCGCTGAATTCGAAAGCCACTGGCTCGGCAGCGAAGTCGAGGGCGATACATACCTTCCGGCCGAGGCCGCTTTCTTCAAGGACGTGGTGTCCGGTGTTGTCCGCGACCAGAGCAAGCTCGACCCCTTGATCGACAAGGCGCTTGAAAGCGGCTGGCCGCTGAAGCGCATCGACGCGATCCTGCGTGCGACATTACGGGCAGGGGCCTACGAACTCGAACACCGCAAGGACATTCCGGCGCGGGTCGTGGTGTCGGAATATGTCGACGTCGCCCATGCGTTCGTGGACAAGGATGAAACCGGCATGGTGAATGCCGTGCTCGACCAGATTGCGCGGCAGTTTCGCGCGACCGAGTTTACGCGGTAGGATAGCTTCCGTCATTGCGAGGAGCGTCAGCGACGAAGCAATCCAGTCTTGCTTTGTGGCCCATGGATTGCTTCGCTGCGCCCGCAATGACGAGGATCGAACGGCATGGCTTCAGGCGAAGACGATCTGATCGCGCGTTACTTCCGTCCGCTCGCGACCGATCCCGGCGCGCTCGGTCTGGTCGATGATGCCGCGCTGCTGAAATCATCGGGTGACGATTTGGTCGTGACGACGGATGCGATCGTCGAAGGTGTCCATTTTCTCCCCAATGATCCGCCGGACACCATCGCGCGCAAGGCGTTGCGGGTGAACTTGTCGGACATCGCGGCCAAGGGCGCCGTGCCTGCAGGTTTTGTGCTGACACTCGCGCTGCGTGAGGCGAAGGAAGAATGGCTGGCGCCATTCGCCCGCGCTCTCGGCGAAGACGCCGCAATGTTCAACTGTCCGGTGCTTGGCGGCGATACGGTATCGACGCCCGGATCGCTGACGATTTCGATCACCGCATTCGGACGCGTACCGCCGGGCCAAATGGTTCGCCGCACCGCCGCGAAACCGGGTGACCGGATCGCTGTCACCGGCACCATCGGCGATGCCGCGCTGGGCTTGCGTGTGCTTCAGGGGCAGGGTGAGGGGCTCGATCCAACGTCGCGCGACTTCCTGATCCAGCGCTACCGCGTGCCGCAGCCGCGCAATGCGCTCGCCATCGCAATCCGCGAGCATGCAAGCGCGGCGATGGATGTATCTGATGGACTGGCCGGCGACCTCACCAAGCTCTGTGCGGCGTCCGGTGTTTCGGCTGCGGTCGGTCTTGCTGATGTTCCGCTCTCGGCGGCCGCGCACACGATGATCGCGAAGGGCAGTTCTAGCGTTGAAGCTGCCTTGGCCGGTGGCGACGACTACGAGATTGTCTGCACTATTCCCGAGAATCGGTGGGACTCATTTCTCGCCGCTGCACAACAGGCCAGTGTACAGATCACTGCCATCGGCAGGATCGAGGCAGGCAGCGCAGTGCCCCGGTTCCTCGATGGAGCCGGTCAGCCAGTTGCGCTGAAACGCCTGTCCTATAGCCATTTCTGACGTTTTTCGCGCTGCACCAAAATGAGCTGTGCGGCATTCCTTGAATCACCCAAAAAGCGGCCTGCAGAATGCCGGTGGCGTTGCGTCAAGGGTATGATTTTGGCATTGTCCGCGCCGAATTGAGGCAGCTTTCGGATTTGACGAAGCAAGCCTTCTTTTTTGCGCGCCCGGCCACCCTGTATGGCCAGTGGGGCGTTTCTGGGGAAACAGCAGGGGACTGAGGCAACATCAATGACAGCATTATGGTTGATCGTGCTCGCGGGAGCACTTTCCATCGTCTACGCCGCGTGGGCGACGTCGTCGGTACTTGGGGCAGATGCGGGTAATGCCCGTATGCAGGAAATCGCGGCAGCCGTGCGCGAAGGCGCGCAGGCTTATCTGAAGCGCCAGTACATGACGATCGGTATCGTCGGCATCGTGATCTTTGCGCTGCTCGCTTACTTCCTCGGCATTCTTGTCGCGGTCGGCTTCCTGATTGGCGCCGTGCTCTCGGGCGCTGCTGGCTTCATCGGCATGAACGTCTCGGTTCGCGCCAACGTGCGCACCGCGCAGGCCGCGACCAAGTCGCTGGCTGGCGGTCTCGAACTCGCCTTCAAGGCGGGCGCGATCACGGGCCTGCTGGTTGCAGGTCTCGCGCTGCTCGGCGTCACCCTGTACTTCATGTACCTCACGCAGGCAGCAGGTCTCCCTGCCAACAGCCGCACTGTTGTCGACGCTCTTGTGGCGCTCGGCTTCGGCGCCTCGCTGATCTCGATCTTCGCCCGTCTCGGCGGCGGCATCTTCACCAAGGGTG
>CAZQMD010000056.1:0-21695 GCA_964594185.1 uncultured Afipia sp.
GCGGGCCTGCGCCGCGCGTCGGCGAGCATTCCCGCACCGTGCTGAAAGATCTCGGTTACAGCGACGCCGCCATCGAGAAGATGGTGACCGACAAGGCCGTCCGAGTCCCGCGATAAAAGTAAAAGACCGCTGACAGCGCAGCGGTCTTCTCAAGGCGCGTTAGCTGATCGTCACAATCATGCTGGACGTCTGACCGGCTCGCCGGGGGCAGGCGGCACGTTTGCCGCGCTGCCGCGCAGATAGCCCGGCCGCTTCTGAATGCGCGCGAGATATGGCTGCGCGTTGTCGCAAATGCCGACACCATAGGCGATCGCCCATTCCAGACAGGTGGTCAGCAGAATGTCCGCGCTGGTGAACTGTTCGCCCATTAGAAAGGTGCGTCCGTCATCGAGCGCCACTTCGACGTGCCGCAACTGTTCGCGGAAATATTCCCCAGCCTTTGCCACGACGTCGGGCGCGACTCCATAAATCGGTCCCAGCGCGTTGGCGCTGTGCCGGCGCATCACATACAGGCTCGTGGAATCAAGCTCGGTGACGATGAAGAAGCACCATTCCAGCCATTTGGCGTAAGCCTGCTTCTCTTCGGGGATCAGAGACCGCTCGGGTGTCGAATAGGTTCGCGACAGATACGCGACAATCGCCGCGCTTTCGCCGATGGCGAAATCGCCATCCTGCAGCATCGGCACTTTCTGGCGCGGATTAAGCCTGGTGTATTCCGCCGTCTTGGTCTCGCCGGTGCGGGGACCAATCGCGTAGGTTTCATACTTCAGGCCCAACTCTGCCATCGCCCAGTGCGGCCGGACGGTTCGGCTGGTTCCCACCCCCCACAGGGTGAGGTTCGGGGCGGTTTCCATGTCACCATGTCTCCACGGACGGACGCAAATCCAGTTCGTGGGTCCAGCCGTCGCGCTTCTGTTGGTGCGCAAACCAATAGGCGTCGGCAATTGAATCCGTCTTGGTCAGGCTGTCAGCGGGGATGTCGCTGGCGTTGATGCCTTTGGCGGCCTTCATGCGCTGGTGGATCGCTTCGCTGTCGACTGCCGCATCGATCAGCAGATGAACGACGTGGATATTCTTCGGGCCGAGTTCACGGGCCATGGACTGGGCCACGGCGCGAAGGGCGAACTTTGCCGACGCGAAGGCCGTAAAACCTTTTCCGCCACGCACGCTCGCTGTGGCACCGGTAAACAGAATGGTGCCGTGGCCGCGGGGAACCATGTACTTCGCCGCTTCGCGACCGACCAGGAATCCGCCGAAGCAGGCCAATTCCCACGCCTTGAAAAACAGCTTCTCGGTGGTGTCCAGCAGCGGCTTGTTGACGTTGGACCCGGCGTTGTAAAGGCACACTTCAATGGGGCCGATTTCTTTCTCGATTCGTGCGAACATCGCCTGCACATCGGCTTCCTGACGCGCATCCACGCCGATGGCATGGACTTCGTGTCCTTCTGCCTTCATCTCATCGACAAGACCTTGGGATTTAGCCGCTTCCCGGCGGGCGACACAGACCTTGTATCCGCCTCGCGCGAACCGTCGTGCGACCGCCGCACCAATGGCGTCGCCTGCGCCAACTAACACAACCACGCCTTTGCCCTGAGCCACGCTATCCTCCAATGGGTTCTTATTTAGTACTTTCTTTCATAGTGGGACTGGCTCATATTGTAAACGGCTATCGCTGGTATGATCTGACACATTCTATGTCGATCCCCGGTAAGCGAGACGGCGCATATGTGTTCCGCGTTGCATCAAATCTGATTGACTAGTTCCAAAAAAGAACGCAAAGTTTTGCCAACACAAGGCCGCGCTTGAAGCGGCCGAAGATCGTGCCGGGAGGATGAATTGGCCAGCGCTCACCGCGAATTCGATGTCGCCGATATTTTGAACGGACTGCCGGAACGTTTGCATGACACCATGGCGCGCGCCGTCGTGGAAACACCGGATCATCCGGCACTGATCGAGGATGCACGGACTTGGTCCTATCGGCAACTCGCAGACAGCGTTGCGCAGGTCGCTGCGGCACTCCTCGCATTGGGCATTCGTCCCGGCGACCGGATGATGATCGTCAGTGAGAACAGCATTGCACTGGCCGCACTTCTGCTGGCTGCGAGCAAGATCGATGCCTGGGCAATTGTCGTAAATCCGCGATTGTCGCCGCGTGAACTGGATCAGATTCGCGATCATAGCGGTTCGCGCCGCATGTTCTTCACGGTGGACGTTTCGTCGGAGGCGGCAAATCACGCGCAGCGTGTTGGCGCGGAGACCTGCAAGGTCGGTCCGCTTGAGAATATCGGCGTCAGTGCGTTGAATGAAACGACGGCTCCGGAGCCGGTGGAAGCCAGCCCGGCGAAGCAGGTAGCCGTCCTAATCTACACATCAGGCACGACGGGAACGCCGAAGGGCGTCATGCTTACGCATGAAAACCTGCTGTTCAGCGCGAAGACCACGGCGCTGTTCCGGCATATGGACCATCTTGACAAGCTCTATGTCGTTCTGCCGATCTCTCACATTGTCGGCGTCTCGCTGCTTCTGATGACACTGATGACCGGCGGTACTGTGCGGCTGGTCAGCAAGTATGATCCTGCGGCGCTCGCAAAGGCTATCGCCGAAGAGGGGATCACCATTCTCAATGGCGTGCCTGCGACCTATCAGCGTCTTCTTGAATACAAGACTCTCAACGGAATTTCCAAGTTGGAGAAGGGCTCGCTGAGATTCATGGGCGTTGCGGGCGCGCCGCTGGACCTCGATTTGAAATCGCGAGTCGAGGCCGAGCTTGGTCTGTCGTTGCTGAATGCCTACGGCATCACCGAATGCGCCCCCGGAATCTCGGGTGTACGGATAGATGCGCCTCGCAAGGACAGTTCGGTCGGAAAGATCATACCGGGCGTGGAGAGCCGCATCGTAGATCGTGACGGCAAGCCCGTTACGAACGGCACGGTGGGCGAATTGCATGTCCGCGGCCGCAATGTGATGCGTGGCTACTATCGCGCGCCTGATCTGACGGAGAAGGCCATCGATCGCGACGGCTGGTTCAATACCGGCGATCTGGCGTATTTCGACGGCGACTGCATGTTCATCGTCGGCCGCACCAAGGAGATGATCATCCGCTCAGGCTTCAACGTCTACCCGGCGGAAGTGGAAGCGGTGCTGAGTTTGCACGAGGACGTTGTGCAGTCTGCAGTGGTGGGACGCGCGGCCGATGGAAACGAGGAAGTCGTCGCGTTCGTTCAATTGCTGAAAGGTTCGAAAGTGACGCCATCCGACCTCATGAGCTTCGCCAACAAGCAGCTCACGTCCTACAAGCGTCCGTCGCAGATTATCGTTCTCGACGCATTGCCCGCGACGTCCACCGGGAAAATCCTCAAGCATAAGCTGGCGGAATCCCTGCGCAGTTCCTGAACCCGTTCGGTCTGCACGCGTGCAGACCAGATTCCTGAAAATGACTCTGGCCTTGGAGAAAGACCTTGCAGAAACGTAACGCAACCGTGGCCGTCATCGGGGCCGGAGATTTCATCGGCGGTGAAATCGCCAAGAAGTTTGCATCCGAAGGCTTTACTGTCTTTGCTGGCCGCCGTCAGGGCGAGAAGCTCGTCCCGCTGGTCAAGGAGATCGAAGCGGCAGGCGGCACGGTGTTTGCGCGTTCGCTCGACGCGCGCAAGGAGGACGAGATGATCTCCTTCATCTCCGATGCCGACAAGCACGCGCCGCTTGAAGCCTGCATCTTTAACATCGGGGCAAACGTCAACTTTCCAATTCTGGATACGACCGAGCGTGTTTTCCGCAAGGTCTGGGAAATGGCCTGCTATTCCGGCTTCCTTGCCGGCCGCGAAGCTGCACGCGTGATGCTGCCGCGCGGTAAGGGTGCCATCTTCTTCACCGGCGCAACCGCGAGCCTGCGCGGAGGTTCGGGCTTTGCGGCTTTCGCCAGCGCCAAGTTCGGCCTGCGCGCCGTCGCGCAATCGATCGCGCGTGAACTGGGACCGAAGAACATTCATGTGGCTCATCTGATCATCGACTCCAGCGTCGATACCGAATGGGTTCGCCAGCTGATTGCCAACCGTGAAGGCAAGGAAGCAATCGAGAACCTCGATCCCAACCGGCTGATGCGTCCGGCTGCCGTTGCTGAGACGTACTGGCAGCTCTACCAGCAGCCGCGCGATGCCTGGACGTTCGAAACCGAAATCCGCCCGTTCGGCGAGAAGTGGTAACGGAGCTGTCCCATGGAGCTGAAGCTGTCGAAGGAAGATGCCGCGTTCCGGGATGAGGTGAGGGCTTTCATTGCGGAAAATTATCCGCAGGAAATGCGCGTTCCCAATCCGGAGACGGATCTGACCAAGGAGCAGTCGATGCTCTGGCACAAGATCCTGCACAAGAAGGGCTGGATCGCTCCGCTCTGGCCAAAGGAATACGGCGGACCGGGCTGGTCGATCACGCAGCGCTTTCTCTGGGAACAGGAGACCTCACGCGCGGGGACGCTTCCTCCGCTTGCCTTCAGCGTGACCATGGTCGGCCCCGTTATCTACACGTTCGGCAACGACGCGCAGAAAAAGAAGTATCTGCCGCGTATTTTGTCGGGCGAAGACTGGTGGTGTCAGGGATATTCGGAGCCGGGCTCCGGCTCCGATCTCGCCTCGGTTCGCACCAAGGCGGTGCGCGATGGCGATCATTACATCGTCAATGGCCACAAGACCTGGACGACGCTGGCGCAGCACGCAGACTGGATCTTCTGTCTCGTACGCACCGATCCCACAGCGAAGCCGCAGTCGGGTATTTCCTTCCTGCTCATCGACATGAAGTCGCCCGGCGTCACAGTCCGGCCGATCATCACCATCGATGGATCGCATGAGGTTAACGATGTTTTCCTGGAGAACGTGCGCGTTCCGGCCGAGAACCTGATCGGCGAGGAAAACAAGGGCTGGACCTACGCGAAGTTTCTGCTCGGCAATGAGCGGACCAGCATGGCGGGCATCGGACGCTCGACGCGCTACCTGAACAAGCTCAAGAAGATCGTGAAGACCGAAATCGGCGAGGATGATCCGGCCTATGGTGAATTCACCAAGGACATCGCCCGTGTCGAACTTGATGTTCTGGCGCTGGAGGCGACAGAGCTACGCGTCGTCGCTCAGATGGCGCGCGGAATCGATCCGGGTCCGGCGGCATCGCTCTTCAAAATCAGAGGCACGGAAATCTTTCAACGCATTACCGATCTTACGCATAGAGCGATCGGCAACTATGGCCTTTCGCTGCGTGAGCATCCGGCCAGCCCGAACATCTTTGTGCCCGGACCGGCCGATGGCCATACGGCACCCGAGAAGTATCTGAATTCGCGTAAACTCAGTATTTACGGCGGGTCCAATGAGATCCAGCGCAACATCATCGCAAAAGCGGTGCTTGGCCTGTAACGCGTCGCGGGAGACATCCGGTGGATATTCAATTTTCGGAAGAACAGGAACTCCTGCGCAGCAGCGTTCAAAAATTGCTGCGTGCCCAATACGACTTCGACACACGCCGGAAGATCGTCGCGAGTGAAGAGGGCTGGAGCAGGAAACACTGGAAAGCATTTGCCGAATTGGGATTGCTGGCGGCACCGTTTGCTGAAGCGTCCGGCGGTCTCGGTGGAGGCAGTCTCTCCACCATGATCGTAATGCAGGAGTTCGGCCGTCATCTGGTGGTCGAGCCGTTCTTTGAGACGGTCGTGTTGGCCGGTGGCCTGATAGAGCAGGTGGGGACCGACGCGCAGCGTGAGGAATTCCTGCCGCCGATCATGGCTGGCGAAGCGATCTGGACGCTGGCATGGACGGAAGGTCATTCCCGTTACGACCTCAACAACGTCGCGACGACCGCGAAGCGCAATGGCGATGCTTATGTTCTGAACGGTGCAAAAGCCGCCGTCATCGGCGCGCCGTGGGCGGACAAGCTAATTGTGTCAGCGCGGACGTTAGGGGGACCGCGCGATCATGCCGGCGTCAGCCTGTTTATCGTCGATCGTCAGTCCGCCGGGATTCATCTGCAAAGCTTCAAGACCATCGACGGACGCCGGGCAGCGGAAGTTACCCTCAAGGACGTGAGCATTCCGGCGGATCGGTTGCTGGGTGCTGAAGGTAAAGGCGTTGCCGCGCTTGAATCTTGCCGCGATCGGGCAATCGCCGCGCAGTGCGCCGAAGCCACCGGCGCCATGGGTGAACTCAACGCAGCGACGCTGGAATACACCAAAACGCGAAAGCAGTTCGGTGTTGCGCTCGGCACATTCCAGGTGTTGCAGCACCGGATGGTGGACATGTTCATCGCGCTCGAAGAGGCGACGTCGCTGTCACAGCATTTGAATCTCACCGTCGCCGAAGGCGATCCTGCGGGATCGAAGCTTGCTTCAGGCGCTAAATCGAAGGTCGGAGAAGCTGCCCGTTTTGTCGGGGAGCAGGCAATCCAGCTCCATGGCGGCATGGGCATGAGCGACGAACTGAATGTCGGGCACTATTTCAAGCGCATCGCCTCGATCAACATTCAGTTCGGCGATCCGACCTATCACCTGCTTCGCTACGCCCGCGCAGGCTAATCGCGGATCGTTGGAAATCTGTTGCATGGCAGCATTGCCTGGGCCGGAAATGTTTCTCTTTGTATGATGCGTATCATATAAGGAAGCTTCACAAAGAGGCCGCTCGCCGGGCGGCTCGCGTCCTGGAGATCATCGGATGGTAGATGCTGTTATTGTTTCCACGGCCCGCACGGGTATTGGCAAGGCCTATCGCGGCGCTCTGAACAACACCGAAGGCCCGACGATGGCGGGCCATGTCATGGCCGAGGCGGTGAAGCGTGCCGGACTTGAGCCGGGTGAGGTGGAAGACGTGGTGATGGGCTGCGCCATGCAGCAGGGTACCATGGTGATGAACGTGGCCCGCAAGGGTGCGATCAGAGCAGGTCTTCCGGTCACGGTGGCCGGTACCACCATTGATCGTCAGTGTGCTTCAGGTTTGCAGGCGATCGCGGTCGCTGCGCGCTCGATCATGCTTGATGGGGTCGAGGTGGCTATCGGTGGCGGCATCGAATCGATCAGTCTCGTCCAGAACGAGCACATGAATAAATTTCATGCGGTCGATGACGAATTGATGGCGATGAAGCCGGACATGTACATGTCGATGCTGGAGACTGCCGAGGTGGTCGCGGCTCGCTACAATATTCCGCGTGACAAGCAGGATGAGTACAGCCTTGAGTGCCAGCGCCGTACTGCTGCGGCCATTCAGGGTGGACGCTTTAACGACGAGATCGTCCCGTTCAAGACCAAGATGGCCGTGATGGACAAGGAGACCAAGCAGGTTTCCTTCAAGGACGTCACGCTGACCAAGGACGAGGGTCCGCGCCCGGAAACGACAGCGGAGGGCCTGGCCAGCATCAAGCCGGAGTTTGAGGGCAAAACCATCAGCGCAGGCAATGCCAGCCAGTTGTCCGACGGCGCGTCAGCCAGCGTTATTATGAGCGATCGGCTGGCTGCGAAGAAGGGTCTGAAGCCGCTTGGTATTTTCCGTGGCTTTGTCGCTGCAGGCGTCGAACCTGACGAGATGGGTGTGGGGCCGGTCGCCGCAATTCCTCGGCTGCTCAAACATCACGGTCTCAAGATCGATGACATCGATCTCTGGGAGTTGAACGAGGCCTATGCCGTTCAGGTGATCTATTGCCGGGACAAACTCGGGATCGATCCCGAAAAGCTCAATGTCAACGGTGGCTCCATCGCGATGGGACATCCGTACGGGATGACAGGCGCCCGTCTGGCGGGTCATGTGCTGATCGAGGGTCGGCGGCGGAAGGCTAAGTACGGTGTCGTTACGATGTGCATCGGCGGCGGGATGGGCGCAGCAGGTCTTTTTGAGATCGTTCATTAAGCGGTCAAGTTTCTCCCTAACCTCATACCGGCTGCGGAAACGCAGCCGGTTCTTTTTTGGTGGCCTCAAAATTTATAACGGGATGGAAACAAAACTCTCCTTGATGCGTTGAGCAAATGTTCGAATATAAGCGTCAGCCGTTCTGACCAGGATCGGGTGCTACAGTGTTGCGACGCAAAACCATTTTCTTTTCCGGATTGAGTCTTGCCGCGTTGTTGGCCGGCGGATTCACAGTTGCTCCAATTCTGACAAATGAGGCCGGGGTTCCTGTGACCCGGATTCAGGCAAGCGAACCTCAGGCTGCGCCTGAGACGACCGCGACAATTCCGGTTCAGGCCGAACCAAAACTCACTCCGGAAGAAGAAAAGGCGGCGGGGACCCGGCTGGTGTTCGATCGGGCGCTGGTCGATGCAGCGGTTCTGAACAGCGAGTATGAAAGCTACCGGCGCGGCAGGAGCAAGAAGCCGGTGTCGCTCTCGGCATTTCGCAGCCTTGAGCTCCGGCTGGCAATGATCGCCGATGCCGATCCTGCCAATACGCAGGCGCGCGACATGGCGAACATGATGAAGATGCGACAATACGAGATTCTTCAGCCGTCCGTCGAAATCGCCGCCAGCGCAAATCGTATGCTGTATGCGCACGCGATGGCAGAGCGGATGAGGGACGACGGGACCCAAGTGATGGTATACGGAGCAGGCAATAACGCGGTGCGTTTTGTCTCGCCTCACATGACCCGGCAAATGGCGATGCAGCTTTCCGAGTCTGCCAAGATCCCGGAAAAAGCCAGGGCGCTTCAGTTCCAGCGCGTGGTGTTTGGCAATGGTCGGCGCTCTTGGACCTATGATGTGACGCGGAACAGGTTGCGTTGATATACAAGCCGCCAATCCGCGTCTCCATGCAAAATTCAGACATGGATGAATTTAGCAAAAGGGCCGGTCTGGTTGGACCGGCCCTTTCATTTTGCATTCAGGCCGCGCTTAGGCGTCGATCACTGCGACAATCTCCAGCGTGCGCGGGTTTACGACAACGATTTCATCGTTGACGAGGAAAAATTCATATCCGCGCCAGTCGGGATAGACCGTAATGACCTCGGCCGGAAGCGGATGGAATCCCACCGTTCTGGGAACCCGTGTCCCGACCGAAATCGAGAAGTTGATATTGGTCACGGGCTTGATGTTCTGCTTCGTAATGGATGTGCGGATGTTTGTCCGTTGCTCGGTTGAAAGCTTAGCTCCCGCACCAGCCTGACCGGTGGTCGTTCCAGCCTTGCTGTCGGATGCATTCTTCTGGTCCGACTTCATGCCGTCGCGATCGGCGGCGTCCTTCCGGTCAGATTTCATCCCGTCCTTGGATTTGTCCATGTTCGTATCTGATGCGGCCTTGCCGCCCTTCGGATCGCGGGTTGTTTCCGCGCCCTTGGACTTCATGTCATCTTGTGCGCGCTGGGCGTTTCCGCCTTCGCGAGGCATCTGGGCCTGACCGCCACGATCCATTGGCGCGGCGCGTTCAGCGGCTCCGCCGGCACCTTGCGATGCCGCAGGCGCATTCGGGGCATTGCCGGGTGTCTGCGCTGAAACCAAGCCGGCGCTGCCGATCAGGGCAGCCGTCGCGACGCCAATCAAAAACTTGTTCCTCATAATATCCTCCTCGTTGTCTGCCCGCTCTTCAACGGGGAGCCATCGGGTCTGTTCCGAAGGATCAGAGGTTGTTTGCGTGAATGCCCGTTCATGCGGAACATTCGGGAGGCGCGGTGCGGATTATTTTCGGATCAGGAGGCGCTCGCCGCAGAGGCACGATAAACATGTGCGTGAGCGGCCGCGATCATGGCCCACATGATGCCCAGCATCATCCAGAAATGGCGCCAGTGATCGACGTCGATAATGAAAGCCTCGCACACAGTGCCAAAGAACGCGGCAAAGATCGCGAGATAAGCGCGCTGCCATGGCACGCGGACGAATATCAGCTTGAATCCCATGATCACGGTGATGAACACCAGCGCGGGAAAGCAGATTCCTGCAATCCAGCCGCCTGACATGAACGCGTTTAGGAAGGAATTATGGGTGTCCTCGGGAAAGAACTTCGTGAACTGAAGCGGGCCGATCCCGAACGGCAGTTCGAGCGCCATCTGAAAGCCGAGCGCATGGCGTCCGAAGCGCCCGAAGCGGCCGGTGTCGTAGCTTTGGTTGAAGCTTGCGCGTTCCTTGAACAGGCCGCTGATGGAATCGAACGATAGCAGAACCACCAGAAGCAACGCTGCGAAAACAGCCGCCGCGATGGCGACCGTGACAATGCGCCGTCTCTGCGCGTGCGACGGTGTCGTGAGATACATCAGGATCAGCATGAAGGCCGAACAGGCCACCAATTGCCCCCAGGATGCACGCGAGAACGCAAGCAGCACCGCAAGGCTGACAATTCCGAGTCCAACGGCGCTCCAGAACGACTTTCTGAACGACTGAGTCACGACGCTCTGCAGCAGGAACATTGCGGGCAGGATGAGGTAAGCGCCTAGCACGTTGGGATCTTTGAACGTTCCTCGTGCGCGGCTGTAGAGTGTGAAGAGATCGTAGCCGGCTCCCGGCACCAGCCGGAAGTATCCGGCGATACCGGCCAGGGAGGCGATCAACGCGCCGAAGATCAAACCGCGGCGAAGATATTCAAGCCGCTCGGCGGTATTTTCTGACAGCACCATCGCGAAGAACAACGCGGTGATGGCCATGTACCAGGACGTGAGAATCCAGTTCAGGATCTCTTTTTTGTCCATCAGGTAGGCTGAGCAGATTGTGTAACCGATGTTCAGCAGGAACAGCAGGATTAGCAGCGGGATGAAGACTGGCCGCATCCGCAGGCCGGTGGCGAAAAAGAAGACCACCGATGCCAGCGTCATCAGCTCGTAGGGGCTGGGTTCGATGAAGACGATCGCGCCGCCGGCACCGACAGCCCACATCAGCGCCCGCTGAATCGCGGCGATGCCGGGCGGCGTCGCAGCGGCGGGAAGGGCATAGTCTGTCGCGGCGACGAAAGCCATACGAACCGGAATCCTCTTCGCGCTTCTGCGCGTCAGGTCAGTTGCTCGAACACGAAGAAGCTGCGTTTACACAGCCGACCGTCATGCTCAGTATGCGTTCTCCCCCTTGATCAGGGCGAACGGAGTCTTGAAGAGGATGTAGAGGTCGAACAGGACCGACCAGTTCTCAATGTAATAGAGGTCGAATTCGACGCGCTTCTGGATTTTTTCGTCGGTATCGACTTCACCGCGCCAGCCATTGATCTGCGCCCATCCGGTAATGCCCGGCTTGACGCGATGGCGCGCGAAGTAACCATCGACAGCTTCATCGAACAAACGGCTCTGCAGTTTGCCCTGCACCGCATGCGGGCGCGGGCCGACGAGGGAGAGGTTTCCCTTGAAGACAACGTTGAAAAGCTGCGGAAGTTCGTCAAGGCTGGTCTTGCGGATGAAGCGGCCGACGCGGGTTACGCGCTTGTCGCCCTTGGTCACGACCTTCGCGGCCAGCGGATCGGCCTGATCGTGATACAGCGAACGGAACTTGAAGACGTCGATGCGCTCGTTGTTGAAACCGTAGCGCTTCTGCAGGAACAGCACAGGGCCGGGACTATCGAGTTTGACGGCGAGCGCTACCAGCGCCATGACCGGCGACAGCAGAATAAGGATGATCGCGCCGACGATGCGATCGAATGCCGCCTTCAGGACCATGTCCCAATCGGTGATCGGCTGTTCGAACACGTCGAGTGTCGGCACCTTGCCGAGATACGAATAGGAACGCGGACGGAAGCGCAGCTTGTTGGTATGGGCCGACAGACGGATATCGACAGGCAGCACCCAGAGCTTCTTGAGCATTTCCAGAATGCGGGTTTCAGCCGAGATTGGCAGCGCGAACAGCACCAGATCGATCCGGGTGCGGCGCGCGAATTCAACGATATCGTCGATCTTCCCGAGCTTGGGCTGACCTGCGCAGGTTTCTAGCGCGCGGGAATCGTTGCGGTCGTCGAACACGCCAAGAATCTGGATATCGGAGTCCTCCTGCGCATTGAGTGCGCAGATCAGATTTTCTCCGTTCTGGTCGGAGCCGACGATAATGGTGCGCCGGTCGAGCCGGCCTTCGCGCGCCCAGCGCCGCACCATCGCGCGCAGCACGAAGCGTTCGGCAAACAAGGCCAGCAATCCGACAAAGAAGAACGCCGAGAGCCAGACACGGGAAATGTTGTCACCAAGCTTGGCGAAGAACGATGCGCCGATGAACAGCAGGAAGACGAAGGCCCACGACGACACCATCCGTGTCATCTGGCGAAGCTGTCCGCGGAAGATCTGGACGTCGTAGATCTCGGCGGCCTGGAAGCTGATCACCGCACAGCCGGCGACGCCGAACACGGCCGCGGCATATTGCCAGGAAAAGCCGCTGCCCGGCATGACGTACCAGGCATACAGTCCCAATCCGACTGTGCTGAGCACGAGGAAATCCACGATCCGCACCACGCCACTGATGACGATCGTCGAGAAGGCCTTTTGAACTTTTTCGTTGGCCACGGCGAGGGCGGCTGGCGAGAGCCGTTTGCGGCGCTCCAGCCGTGGCGCGCCATCGGCCGCGCTCATCGTGGCGGTTCCCGCAGCGGCATTCATCATCGTTCGGACGTCGATCGGTTCCACGGCTGATATTTCCGTTGTTGGGCCGTCATGTAACGACAGGCCAGGGAAACCCAAGGGTTTCCAGCCCTTTGCGTAGCCAACAAATCGGAAGATTTAGTTATCTCGATGCGGGAAGGTTAACGCGCGTTAAACGCGTCGCGATAGCCGCTGAGAACGCCATCGACCATGGCCTTCTGGGAGAAGTGCACGAAGATGCGTTGCCTCAGGTCGCGTGCACGTTCGCGGGTCTTGTCCATGTCGCCGAGAGCAGTCTCTATGGCATCCGCCATTGCGCCAATGCTGTTGGCGACAAACAATCCATCGGTATGCGGCCCAAGGATCTCCGGAATACCGCCGACGCTGGCAGCTATCATTGGAATACCGGCGGCAGCGGCTTCGATGACCACGTAGGGCATCGAATCTCCGCGCGACGGGACGACAAGGAGTTTGCCTTTGGAAAATCCGTAGCGCGCTTTGACGTGACCGATGAAGCGTACAGCATCGCCAAGGTTCAGCTTGGTGATAAGGGCCTTCAGGTTTTCGGTTTCCTCGCCGTCGCCGGCGAGCGTCAGGGTGACAGGTTTACCGTCCGCACGAAGCCGGGCCACAGCCTGAATCAGAAGGTCAGCGCCCTTGATCTCGCGGAATTCACCGACATAGACGAGATCGGTGGCGTCCTCTGCGAGAGGAACGGGATCGAATTCGGATGCCGTGACGCCGTTGAACACGCATCGAACCAGGCCTGCAGGCTTGCCGATCACGCGCTGATAAGTATCGCGGGCAAAGCCGCTCTCGAACAGGAACAGCTCGGTGCGGTTCATCAACGCGCGTTCCATCCGCGCATAAACATTGCCTTTAAGCGTACCCGGCGGATAGTGCAGGGACCCGCCATGGGGCGTATAGACCCTGATGGCCGTTTTCGATTTCCTCTTCATCCGCACGAAGGCGCCGGCCTTGGCGCCATGCCCGTGCAGGACGTCCAATTTCAGCGACCTGACAAGACGCAGAAAATGCAGCGAGGTGATGCTGTCGACTGGATGAGGTTCGCGGCGGATGGCTAAGCGATAGACGCCGAGTTTGAGCTTGGGCGCGATCTCTTTCAGGGCGGCGTCTGCGCGTTCGCCACCAGTGAGACTGTCGGCCAGAATGCCGATTGAGTGTCCGCGCTCCGCCTGACCGGCAGCGAGATCGAGGATGTGACGGAAGATCCCGCCGACCGGCGCACGGACGGCGTGCAGAATGCGCAGCGGCGAGTGGGCAGTCTCAGACATGGTCAAAACCAGCGTTCGGCGACAACGACAGTGTCGCCGGGTTTCAGAAGCGTGCCAGGCGGCACGATAGCCTGAGCGGTTCCAGCTTCGCCCATCCGGGTTAATTTGATGCTGCTGCGTTGCGCTCTTGGCGTGAACCCGCCCGCGATGGCGACGGCGCTTTCGATCGTCATGTTCGGGACATATGGATATTGGCCGGGTGCTGCGACTTCACCAAGGATGAAGAATGGCCGGTACGTTTCAACCTCTGCTGCAACATATGGCTCACGCAGATATCCGTTCTTGAGACGACCCGTGATGGCTGCTGCGAGGGCGTTGGGCGTCAGGCCTCGCGCGCGCACAGCACCGATCAGCGGCATTGTAATTGAGCCGCCAGCATCGACCGCGTAAGTGTTGGTGAGGCCTTCCTGACCGTAAACAACGATACGCAGCCGATCGCCTGCGTCGAGCCGATAAGGTTCGTCATGAGCGGCATAGCTGGAAGCGGTCGGGACCGGCGTCGTTTCAACGGACATCGCGCGGACAGGCTGGATTGAGCCATATGCAATCGCGTCGAGGCTGCCATTGTCGATGACCGCGACCGGCACAGCCGTCTTCATGCAGCCCGACATGACGAGCGCAAGGAGAAGAACGGCGAGGCGCACACGGCGGCGCGGCATGGGAAAATCCAGTTAAGTATTGATTCTGATTAAGGACTTTCATGGTTAATAAAGCGGTAACGCCGTTGCTGCGCTGCAATTGTAGTCGGGGCAAACACCCTGCGATTAACCGGGCAGCAACCTTAATAGACTGTAATCAGTCCATACGAGCAGCGTGTGCAGTGGCGTTCGGTGGAGAGTTTCGATGCGTTTGTCGTTCTGGCGCGACTGGATGGGTAAGATTCCTTTCCGGGCTAAGGCTGCGACTGCGGCCGAGAGCGCTGTACTTGCTCCGGAGGTTGCCCCCGTTATTGCGGCGCCTGCCGCGCCGGTTATTGCCGCGTCTGCGCCCATGACGGCGGCACCTGCGTTCACTCCCGAACTTGGTGACATCGATCTGCGCGCGATCTGGGACACGCTGGTCCGCAAGAGGATGTGGGTCATCGTGCCGACGGTGCTCGCATTCGGCCTGTCACTGCTCGCCGTTAACATGATCACGCCGCGCTACAAGTCTGAGGCGCGCATTCTGATCGACGGGCGGGAGAACGTATTCCTGCGTCCGAACGGCGAGCGCTCCGAGGAGCGGAACAGCCTCGACGCTGAAGCTGTCACAAGTCAGGTGCAGTTGCTGCTGTCGCGCGATCTTGCGCGCGAAGTTATCAAGGCCAACAAGCTCGCCGACCTTCCTGAATTTGATCCGGTGCTGCGCGGCATCTCGCCGCTCAAGACACTGCTGGCGCTGTTCGGCATCGGCCGCGATCCGTTCAAGATGACGCCAGAGGAGCGGGTGCTTGAAGCCTATTACGAGCGGCTGACGGCCTATGCGGTCGACAAGTCGCGCGTGATGGTGATCGAATTTCAGTCGCGTGATCCGGAACTAGCGGCGCGGGTGACCAACTCGATTGCCGATGGTTATCTCGTGCTGCAGCAGGCGGCACGGCAAAATCAGGCCAAGGCGGCATCGCAATGGCTGCTTGTCGAGATCGAAAGTCTTCGCAAGAAAGTCGCGGATGCCGAGGCGCGGGTCGAAGAATTCCGCTCCAAATCCAATCTGTTTGTTGGCACCAACAACGCCACGCTATCCAACCAGCAGCTTGGCGAGATGAACACCCAGCTCAACAATGCGCGCGCGCTGAAGTCGGACGCGGAATCGAAGTCGCGCCTGATCCGTGAGATGCTTCAGAGTGGCAAGCCCATCGAAGCGTCGGAAGTTCTGAACTCAGAATTGGTCCGCCGCCTGTCAGAACAGCGCGTCACGCTTCGCGCCCAGCTGGCTGAGCAGTCATCGACGCTGCTCGGTGGTCATCCGCGCATCAAGGAATTGAAGGCGCAGATTGCGGACATCGACCGCCAGATCCGCGAAGAAGCGAGCAAGATCTCCCGGTCGCTGGAAAACGATGCCCGGATCGCGAGCGCACGGGCGGATGGCCTCAATGGCAGCCTCGATCAACTGAAACGTCAGGCCACATCGGTCAACGGTCAGGATGTCCAGTTAAGGGCGCTTGAGCGTGAGGCGAAGGCGCAGCGGGATCTGCTAGAATCTTATCTTGCGAAGTATCGCGAGGCGACCACCCGCGAGAATATCGACGCTGTCCCGTCCGACTACAGGATCATTTCGCGGGCCATCGTGTCGAATACGCCCGCCTTTCCAAAGAAGATTCCGACCGTTCTGATTGCCACACTGGCGATGCTGATGCTGAGTGCGGGTTATATCGCCACCGCTGAACTATTGCGGATGACCGTACCGCGCTCGTTTGTGGCGCCACGGATGCCGGTCGCGCCGCTGCGCGATACACGTCCGCAGTTGCCTGCGGGCATTCTTGAGATCGAGCGTTTGGCGGCAATGTTGCGCCAAAGCGCGAGCAAGAAAGTGACGGTAATCGGCGCGCATCAGGATGAGGGCGTCACACTGGTTGCTCTGACGCTGGCCCGGCAGCTGTCGCGCGGCGCGAAAGTCGTTCTGGTGGATCTCGCGATGGCCTCTCCGACGCTGGCCGCGGTCTCGACTGACCCTTCTTCGCCCGGATTGACGGAACTGATGCAGGGCTCTGCCTCGTTCGGTGAAATCATCACCAAGGACCGTCTGTCCGGCGTTCATATCGTGGGAGCAGGGCGGGAACCGACCCAGCGTCAGCTTCTGCAATTGCCGAGGATCAACCTTGCGATCGACGCGCTCTCGCGCGCGTATGATCATGTGGTGCTGGATGCCGGCACGGCGACAGACCTGCCGGCGAATGTCATTGCCGCACAGGCGCATGCCGTCATTATTCCAGATCCCGCAATCACGCCAACCGCGCGGGACGTAATGAAGGGGCAGTTGCTCGCTTCGGGATTTTCCGGTGTGACGATCCTCGATACGCCCTTGAAGGCGATGGATCTCGGTGCGCCGGGCGAGCGGGTTGCCGCCGCCTGATGTTTCGATCAGCGTGAAATGGCGTTGCGCAGAAGCTGCGCCATATGCATCAAGGCGGGGTTGTGCTTCACCAGCCGTTTGGCATGGGTGAGTGACGACATGCCGAGCGCCGCGAACTTGCCGCGGGCGGTCAACGGAATGAAGGCGTCGAGAAGCGGCTCGTCGTCCTTGCAATACGTCATTTTGTAATCGTCAGATCCCACGCCGAAATCAAGCGAGCTGTAACCCAGATCGCCGAAGTGATCGATCATGTAACGCAGCAGGATCAGGCCGGGACTGTATCGTGCGTTTTCTGAAACCGTGTAGGTGTTGAACATGGTCGAGAAGCGCTCGCCGTCGGCCACGCATGAGAAAATCGAGATCAGTTCGTCGTCGCATTCCAGCGCGTGAATCTCGATGGCGCGCTGGCCATTCGGAAGTTTCGCCAGGCATGCATCGCGGACGAAAGCCTTGGTCGCCGGATCGGAGAACACATCCGGCAGCTTTGAGAGCGCCATGCGCTGCGGTTTGATGACAAAGAACCTGTCGAGCAGACGATTGATATCTTCGTCGGTGGTCGCGACAAAATAGCGATACCCCGGAAGCGCCTGCAGCTTGCGTTCCTTGTTACGAAGCCGCCGACGCGTCGAGTTGCTGACCCGCTCTTCCGGCTTGCAGCCGGGGACCATGGTCATCATCGGGCACGGGTTGGTTGAGGGCTGCGCGCCAAATGAGGCCAGCGGATTTGCTATTCCACGCCATTTTTTCGGCTGCTGCGTAAAAGCCAGCACATCGACACGGTCGGGCTGCATGCGGATGCCGGCCATCAGCGCGTCGAGATCCGCCGCAGTGATTGTCTGCGCGAAATCGCGGCGCCACAGCCCCATATTGAAGGTCGGGTGCTTGCCGCCCATGAAGCGCGCAATGGTTGCGCCGCTTTCGCGGCTGGTGACAAGCGGAAGCAGGAGAAGGGGCTGATGACCGGCATCGTAGGCAATCACGATAAACGGCGAAGCGCCTTCATCTTTGCCGATGGTCTTCTGCCAGGCGTCGAGGAGTTCGAAACGCTGATAAGGTGTTGCGAGAAAGTCAGAGTTCTCAAACGCCCGCCATGACCGCTCAGCTCCGGCCATGTCGCGTACCACATCGACGCGCGCGATGCGGCTTTCGGGATGCGCCGGGGAGGAGCCGTGATGTTCTGCAGCCATGGCCATCGGGCGACCTGAATTCCTGCGCACTGGTTCTTGGGCATTTGAGATTTTGCGGCTTTGGCCGACCATATTCAAAGAAATGTCAACAAAGAGTAATGACAATAGGCACTTGGCGGGCGCTCTTCGCAGCTCAAGCCCGTGAGAGGAATGACCATTTGTTGCTCCGGAAAGGAATGCTGGCGGATTTCGGGCTGGAATTGGCCTATTTCAGCGGTCTTTCCCATGCCCTTGAACGGCGCACGGGCGGTGCTGGCGCCATTCTCCAATTCCAGCATGTCAGGCCACGGCGCAAAGATCCGTTCCAGCCGCTGCGCTCGCGAGACATCAGTCCTGAATTTCTCGATCGTGCGATCTCGGCGCTAAAGCGCGGGGATTTTGATTTTCTGTCCATTGAGGACGTTGCGAACCGATCGAGGCAGGCTGCTCTTGCGCGCCGTTTCGTCTGTCTAACATTCGATGGCGGGCATCGCGATTTCATGACGTTTGCGTATCCGGTTCTGTCGCGTCACCGCGTGCCGTTCGCGCTGTATATTCCTACCGGTTTCATCGACGGGATCGGCAAGGCATGGTGGCTCGCGCTCGAGCAGGTCATCGCGAACAACGCCCGCATCGGGCTTGTTATGAATCGGACCGAGCAGCATTTCTTTGCTGCGAGCCTCGGTGAGAAACATCAGCTTTACGACATGCTGTATGCGTGGCTCATGACTTTATCGCCGGAGGATGTCGCCATCGCAATCGGCGATTTGTGCGGCCGCTACGGCGTGGATATCGAGTCTGCGTCACGCGACGCCGCCATGTCCTGGCAGGACCTTGCCAAACTCGCGCGCGATCCGGCGGCCACCATCGGCAGCGCCACGGTCAACTATCCAAATCTTGCGCGTACCAAGGGCACAACCGCGCTCAGGGAAATGACCATGGGCCGCACCGTAATCGAGACCGCGCTCAATGGAGCATGCCGTCATTTTGCCTATCCGTTTGGAGGACGGGATTCCTTTGGGCCACGGGAGATGATGCTGGTGCGGGAGGCGGGATTTGCCAGTGCCGTCTCCACGGTGCCGGGTATGATCCGCTCCGATGGCCAGTCGGACCTGATGGCGCTGCCCCGGATTTCCTGGGACGGTCGCCGCCGCTCGCTTCGGGCGCTGCGTGTGGTTCTCTCGGGGCTCACCACCCGGACGCCGAAAGCGCTCAAGCCTGACCTTGCCAAAAACTATGGCTGAGGGTCCGGCCGCGACATCCACGCGATCAGCGGCATGGCCGGCAAAACCCAGCCCAGCCCCGCGACCACATAGAAGAGTGCCTGAATCAGCTTCGATCCGGCGAGCCAGGGGGTTTGCGCGATCACCATGCCCGCCAGCGACCAGACAATAACCAGCCCCAGAAGGCCGAAGGTTCCGATCAGTTTTCGCGTGCGGATTTTCATAACAGAATTGTGCTGGTCGCCGTAAATACGCGTCTTGCGCGGGAAAGTGCGCGGACTATAAGGACCCCGCGAATTCATTCAAGGCTGCATTTTCGGATCATGACGACCATCGCGATCAACACGGGAAACAGGGCCGCGGGCATGCGGAGTGTTCGCGCCTGGCTTGTCGTTGTGGCCGCCCTGATCGTCTGCACGCTGATGGTTGGCGGCGCGACGCGGCTGACCGAATCCGGCTTGTCGATTGTTGAATGGAAGCCGGTGACTGGCACCATTCCGCCCCTGACGGACGCAGAATGGAGCAGGCAGTTCGAGGCCTACAAGACCATTCCACAATACCGCGAGATGAACCGCGGCATGAGCCTGTCGGAATTCAAGACCATCTTCTGGTGGGAGTGGGGTCATCGTCTGCTCGGACGGTTGATCGGCGCGGTTTTCCTGCTGCCGTTTCTGTGGTTCTTGTGGCGCGGATTTCTGCCGCGCCAGCTCAAGCGCAAGCTGTGGGTCATCTTCGCGCTCGGCGGCGCGCAAGGCGCGGTGGGCTGGTGGATGGTGTCCTCGGGCCTCACCGAGCGTGTGTCGGTGTCGCAGTATCGGCTCGCCGTTCACTTCATGCTCGCAGTCCTGATCTTCTCTGCGATTGTCTGGACGCTGCGTCAGCTTCAGGGACGTCCGCCGCTTGTGGCGCCGCCGCGCATCAGGATCGTGGGCCGGATTCTACTGGCGCTGATCTTCCTGCAGTTCTATTTCGGCGCGCTGGTCGCCGGTCTGCGCGCGGGCCGGGTGTTCAACACATGGCCGCTGATCGACGGATCGTTTATCCCGACCGCTGCGCGATTGTTTTTCGAGCAGCCCTGGTGGCGGAATTTCTTCGACAATACGCTGACGGTTCAATTCACCCACCGGATGATCGCATACACGCTCGTGGTGCTGGCCATTCTACATGCGATCGACGCGATCCGCTCTAAGGCCAGCCCGGCCATCGTCTCAACCGCCTTGTGGATCGTGTCGACCATGATCTTCCAGGCCGTCGTCGGCATCCTGACGCTGCTCAATCAGGTTCCGATCGATCTCGGTCTCGCGCATCAGGCCATTGCGATTGTGGTCCTCACACTTGCGCTTTTTCATGCCGAGCGGCTGGGTGGCGCATTGCCAAACCGGACCCCTGCCAAGCTTCGGCTCGTCACCGGCGAAGGCGGCTGAATTGAACTATTCTAAAATGGCGAGAATGCCAGAAAGCGCGGATTACGAGGCATTTCCTCGCGTTCTGAATTTGATCACAGCTTGATGACGTCAGGCGTACTTTAACTTCGATTTTTGCCGCGATAGAACTCGCGCGTCGCAACCTCCAAGGTCTTCCATGTCAAACGCTTTCGTTCAGGCTGCCGTTATCTTGCTGCGCGAGGGCCTTGAGGCCATGCTCGTGATCGCGGCGCTTGCGGGGTATCTCCGGAAGGTCGGAGGCAGTCATCGCGTGACTGCGCTCTATGCGGGCGCGCTTGCCGCAGTTGGCGCCAGCATCATTGCGGCGTGGCTGTTTGCAGTCCTTAATTCCGGCGAGCATAATGACGTCTTCGAAGCGATCGTGATCCTCTTTGCAGCGGCGCTGATGCTCTATGTCAGCGGCTGGCTGATGGTGAAACAGGATCCGCGCGGTTGGCAGGAATTCCTGGCCACCAAGGCGGACAATGCGCTCGCGCAGGACACGGCATGGGCTGTCGGTGCGCTTGCTTTCTTCGCGGTGTTTCGCGAGG
Source organism: uncultured Afipia sp. (assembly GCA_964594185.1). Classification (GTDB taxonomy): domain Bacteria; phylum Pseudomonadota; class Alphaproteobacteria; order Rhizobiales; family Xanthobacteraceae; genus Afipia. Next base: position 21,197 of record CAZQMD010000056.1, read on the forward strand.
GAGCGGAAACAGTACTTTTCATTAACGCGCTCGCAGTGACTGAAGGCGGCTGGAGCCTCGGTCTATTCGCGGGGCTGGCCGCAGCGACAGCGGGCCTTGTCGTGCTGTTCTATTTCATCAATCTGATCGCGATGAGAATTCCGCTGCGGCCGCTATTCATCATCACGTCGGCATTTCTGTTCGCGATGGGCATCAAGTTCATCGGAGAGGCTATTCAGGAATTTCAGGAACAGGCCATCATTCCGGTCACCGAATTGAAGAGCTTTGGCTGGCTTCAGTCTCTGGGGCTCAATGCCACTCTTGAAGCTGTGTCCGTGCAGCTTCTTGTCATTCTTTTCGCCATTGCCACCTTCTCGATCGTTCAGCGAAATGCCCGCCTGGTCCGTCAGGACAAGGCGAAGGCGGTGGAAACCGCGAAGACCTGATTTTTCCAAACATCTTGCTCTCTGAAACGAAAAACAAGACGCCATGCCCGGCGCCGCGTTTTTGCTTTTCAATT